>SEDG01000113.1 GCA_004295885.1 Pedobacter sp.
CCTAACCTTGTGTGTTCAACGAAATATTTTTGCACCGCATTAAATCTTGCGGCATATTGTGTATTGTTCATCTCTACCTCAAACTGTAAAAATCCAATTCCATTTTTTACGGTATCACCCAAAGCAACAAGGGTCTTTTCTAGGATATCAGGTTTGCTTAGGTCTGTTTTAGCGTGCCAAATGTCAAGTTGCTTGCATTTATCCAAAACCGTCATCCTCTTAAGTAAATCTTTTACTCTAACCTCTATAGGTGCTGATGCCTTTTTGTAAATGGGCAATTGCTTTTTTTGGGCTTTACTAATAAAATTGCCAAAGAGTATTAAGGCTATTAAAAACGAAGATTTCATGGGCTCTTATTTTAAGATTTGCGCTATCTCGGAAGGAATTACCCTTCCGTTGGGAATCATTAGTTCACCTTTAACCGTATTATTTTTTAGGTTGAGGTCTTTTGCTGCCATAACTTCTATACGGGCGGTAATTTGATGTTTTCCATTTGTAGCGATCCATTGTTTTCCACCAGTCCCGTTAGCTACGGCCATCTCCATGCCACCTTCTGGAATCATATCCTGATTCGTGTCATAGCTGGCAACCTCTTTTCCGTTTACATAGAAATGTAATTTGTAAGCATCTCCTTTTTTAAAGTCGCCGGTTCCACTATTGATAACCGAAGCCATAAAAACCACCGAATCCCCAGGCTTTGGAAATGCTGGCATCGTTCTGATATTGGTAACCAACAGATCTGGCTTGGGAAGAGCAGCTGACAATGAAAACGAGGCTTTGAGAGGAAGTTTGTCTGAGGCTCCACCCACATGTACCGCGTAATCTCCCGTTGGAACTTGGTAAGATTCACTTTGCTCATTGTAGATATATAATTCTTCTGGGCTTAATGTTAAGGTAATGCGTTTAACCTGGCCAGGTTGTAACATCGTTTTTTCAAATCCGCGTAACTGTTTAGCTGGCATGGCAAGCGATGGAATTTGTTTACCCATGGAAAGGTATAATTGCACAACTTCTTCGCCTGCAACGTTACTCGTGTTCGTTAAGTCGAAGGAAACTTCAATTAGATCTCCAACTTTTGCATTGGGCTTGTTGATTTTTATGGCTGAGTATTCGAACTTAGCATAGCTGATGCCAGCGCCAAATGCAAACTCAGGCGTCAATTTTTGTGCGTCAAACCAGCGGTAGCCAGCACCCTTATACACCATGTCTCTAAAATCTGGATTGATCGGTATGATTTGGCTATCATCCTTGGGCATGGTGACTGGTAGTTTACCCGAGGGATTGTACTTGCCAAACAATACATCGGCAATTGCCTTGCCGCCTTCCTGACCTGGATAAAATGCATACAATAATCCCTTCACGTTTTTAATTACTGGTGTTACGCTACAGATACCACCAGAAATAACTACCAAAATGATATTTGGGTTTACCTTGGCTATTTCATTGATTAATCTGTTTTGCATACCAGGCAATAAGACGGTTTGAGAAGCCCTGTCGGGACGGGTGATGCTTCCACCGCCTTTTTCATCTGCTTCTTTATTTAAAAAATAACCCTCACCTTCCACGGTATTATCCAAGCCAGCCACAAAGACTACATATTCAGCTGTTTTGGCTGCTTTAATTGCGCTGGCAAATTGTGTAGTGTCATTATCATTGATATTACAGCCCTTGGCAAACCTAACCTTGCTTTCTCCGATGATGTTCTTGACCCCATCGTAAACTGGAATGACATAAGATGGAGATACCTTGGAACTGCTGTTCCCATCGAGCGGTAGCACTTTGCCATTGGGACCAATTACCGCCACTGATTTAATGTCCTTGTTATTTAAAGGCAATATTCCTTGTGCGTTTTTTAGCAAGACAAGACTTTTTAACCCACTTTCATAAACTAATGCTCTATTTTCTGTTCCATCAATTACAGCTTTATCAATTACCGGTACGCCATCCATCATTCCAGATAGGATTTTTGTTCTCAGCACGTTTCTAGCGGCTCTTTCTACTAGGCTGATATCAAACTTTCCGCTTTTTACACCATCGGGTAATTCTTTGATATATAAATCATTTCCCTCGCAAAAGTCAAGCTCTGCAGATAGCGCCTTACCAGTGTTGCTAAAGCCACCCCAATCACACATGGTATAAAAATTATAGCCCCAATGATCTCTTAGTAGGTCTTTAATCAGGAAACTGTTTTCTGCACATTTATCTCCGTTTACCCAGTTGTATGCACACATTACAGAATAGGCACCGCCATATTGTATCGTCCTTTTCCAATGGGCGCCCCAAAACTCTACCAGGCTTCTCTGGTCGCTTAGGTAATCATTAGTTCTTCTGTTTAACTCGTAGGTATTTAGGTTATAATGTTTAAGAGACCCGAAAACGGAAGTGGTGTTTTGCCCCAGCACAAACGCCGTGGAAATCCTGCCGCCCAAGAAGGGATCTTCACCTATGGTTTCAGCGGCACGGCCAACACGGGGGTCTATCATCATGTCTAGGGCGGGTCCGGCAATCCTATCTTTACCTCTAGCGGCCTGTTCTAGTGAAATAGCTCTTCCCACTCGGGTTATTAAATTAGGATCCCAAGTGGCAGCCATTGCCATGGTTACTGGAAAGGAAGAAAATCCTTTTGCACCGTTGCCAATGCCATGCGGTCCATCGCTGCCCTTAAATTGTGGTATTTTCAGGCGTTCATTGCCATCGGTAAGGTAGTAAAGCTGCTCAATTTTTTCTTGCACGCTCATTTTGCTCAACAATAGATCGAGTCTTTGTTCCAAAGCATCAACTTTTTGTTTTTGTGCAATCGAGGTTTTTATCAGGATAAGCATTGATAAAAAAATTAATATGCAAATCTTTTCCGGTTGGCTAACTCTTTTCATTTTATGTTCGGGTCATTAAGTAATTTATCGCCCAGTGGCGAGTGAATAGATATTTGATAGTTCTTTGTTTTGGCTTACAAAATCTCGTTTTGTTCTATTTTATTTAATGCTTTTACCATTATTTCCAGGTCTGATGTTCCCCTGAAACCACTAAAACCTACAGCCAACTTCTTACCGTCTTTCAATTTTAGCGGCTGACCACCTTCCCAGCCAATCAAGTCTGGCGCCTCAATTCCATTGGCATTTTCGTCTACTAACTTGTTAAAGACCATTTGCTCATATTCACCTGTTTTTACTCCGGTAAGCCACACTTGGCTTGCTTTTATCCAAGCTACTTTATAAGATTGCCTTAACCGTTGCCTGTTTTCTCCGAACATTTTGCCGTATATATTACCATCTTCGTCTATGATGCAAACCGCTAGGTTTCCGTTTGAAATACATTGGTCTTTAGGATTCTTTAGGTAAACTGGAATCATTTGTTCGATGGCCTTAAATAATTGATGGATTGTTGTTACCATTTCTGTATGTTCAATTTTAGTCAAGTTTAGTTCTGTTAAGCCTTTGGCGATATTTCTTTTAATATCAGCCGTTACCATGATAGGCTTTTCAAAAAGGCCAGGCTTATCGGTGTTTGTGACATCGAATCGTTGCTTTCATCCTCCAGGTAGAAGTATTCAATTTTTGATTTTTGTGCTGCCTTGATCACGCTTCTGATATCAATTTGGCCGGAGCCCACAGCTACATCATTCTCGATAGGGGTAGTGCCAGTTAAATTTCCAACTACTCCTTTTCTTAGGTCTTTAACATGCATCAACTTAAATCGGTCTCCATATTTTTTCAGTAAGGCAACGGGATCTGCTCCTGGATGAAAGGCCCAAAGGATATCAAGCTCAAAGCTTACATATCTTGGATCCGTGTTTTTTACCAGGTAATCAAAAAAAGTCTGATCTTGGTAGGTCTGCATATCAAAGCCGTGATTGTGGTAGCAGAAAACCAAGTTGTATTTGTCTTTCAGTAAGGCACCTATTTTATTAAAGTCTGTTACGGCTTTTTGGGCCACTGCAATCGTCATTGTCGTTTTGTCGTGAGGAATCCAGGCAACCCTGACGAACGAGGCACCAAGGGTTTGTGCATTTTTACCAACCTGGTCGGGTTGGTTGTTAATATCGTCATAGCTAACACCAAATGATGTACATTTCATTCCACGTTCATCCAAGAGTTGCTTAATTTCTTCTGCTGTTTTACCAAATAGGTTTGAGAATTCTATGTTGGTAATTCCCATTTTTTTTATCTGATTTAAGGTGCCAACAAAGTCCTTTTCAAAACTTTTGCGGAATGTAAAGGAGACCACGCCTGGAACCTCTGTTAATAACTTGTTGTTTGGGTATGGCCTGTTTAAATCGTTAATTTCTAAAACCTTAATGTTTTTGAAGTAAACTTGGTTTCCATGGTCTTGTAACAAAATCCTGCCTTTTTCATTTAACCCAAAACCTGTTAGGTCTTTATATTTACTGGTGGCTATCAGTTGCTTAAAGTCATCACTTCCTCGTTCGTAGGTAACTACTAAAACACCATTTAACCAATGTTCTATGTGATTTTTAATAGAAACAATCCTTAGGGTGTTCCAATTGCCAACACCGTGATTGGTTTTATTCTTTAACGCTGGAATCAAATCGTACAGCGAAGCAATCGTCCTGTTTCCGTTGCTGCCCAGCTTTGCATCTGGGTGATTTTCGTCATCTAATAATTGATATTCGAGGCCAAAGGCAGACCTAGGGTTTGTAGGATTCGGCTGTTGTGCTGCAACAAAGTACTTGACGCCACTATTAGCTCCGGCAGTTAGCTTAAAGTCTAGGGTTAGCTCAAAGTCTTTATACTCCTTTAGGGTAACAATGTCTCCTCCGTTACTTGACTCTGCGCCATTTGATGCTTCAACCTGTAGCATTCCATCTTTTACTTTCCATCCCTTAGTTGGAAAATTGGTTATGAATGCCCCTTTCCACCCTGTTGTGGATTTACCGTCAAACAATAACTTCCAGCCACCGGCTTTTTCTGCCTTGCTTAATTGATTGTCTTGTGCCATCAAATCATTTGAGAGGAAGATGCTAATTGATAATAAAATTGAAATTTTGAGATTTTGAAACATGGTATATTTAAAGGTTAGATTTTAACTTTTGGCATTTTTGGAACAAGGAGACTAAACAAGGCCCAAGCGGCCAGATAGGCGAAAGCACAAATGATGAACATGATGTGATAGCCACTTTCTATCTGGTTTAACGCATCATAATGATCGAAAAGCGCACCAGCGGTCTTTGCAATTAATATTCCCCCGAAGGCGCCCACCATACCACCAATGCCCACCACAGAAGCTACTGCTTGCTTTGGAAACATATCTGAGACGGTGGTAAAGATATTTGCGGACCAAGCTTGGTGTGCTGAAGCTGCAAAGCCGATGATTATGACAGCATTCCAATAGCTATAGCTGCCCATCCATTGTGCGGCCAACATTGGGAGTGCACAAACCGCGAAGATGAGCAAAGCGATTCTTCTAGCTTTGTACAAAGGCCAACCGATCCTGATGAAATAACCAGACAACCAACCGCCGGCAATACTACCGAACATGGCCATGGTATAAACTACGGCAATGGGTAGCGCCAGGTCTAGCTTAGTCATTCCATATTGTTTGTTTAAAAACGATGGCAACCAAAATAAGATGAACCACCAAATTGGGTCCGTAAAGAATTTGAGTATGGCAAAAGACCAGGTTTGCCTGTAGGAGAGTAGCTTAAACCATTTTATTGGCGGGTCGCTATTTAATTCTACCTCCGAACCATCATCTTCTGAAATGTAAAGAAGTTCTTCACTGGTTATTTTTTTATGTTTTTGTGGGCTATCATAAAATATCCACCAAAAGATTAACCAGGTTAAGCCAATTGCTCCCGTAATTACAAAAGCCCATTCCCACCCCAATGTTGCAGCTATTAGTGGTACCGACAAAGGGGCAACTATGGCGCCTACATTAGTGCCCGAGTTGAAAATACCCGCAGCAAGTGCTCTTTCTTTTTTCGGAAACCATTCTGCCACGGTCTTTATCGCCGCTGGAAAATTGCCGGCCTCACTTACGCCAAGTACCGCCCTTGCTATCAAAAAACCAAATGTTGAGGAACCAAAGGCGTGGCCAATTGCTGTCAAACTCCAAACGGTAAGGGAAAGTGCATAGCCAAGCTTGGTGCCAATTTTATCAATGATGATGCCTGAACCAACCATTCCCAGCGCATATGCAACCTGAAAGGCGATCACGATATTGGCATAGTCTGATTCTTTCCACCCAAATAAGGGCTGCAGGTAATCGTCTTTTAAAAGACTGATTACCTGTCGATCCAGGTAATTAATGGTAGTGGCGAAAAATACCAACGAAAGTATGATCCATCGATATCCCTTTCTTGATTTGGTGGGCTGGTTGTTTGCCATATCTTTAGCTGATCGAGGTGTCATTTGTCAATAAAATTGGAGTCTGAATACCATTCAGTTCCGCAGATAAATATGCCGTATAGATGGTGTTGACTACATCTGCAGCCAGTTGGCTATTGCTTTCGATAGCAGTTTCATTAACTATCGAATGATAAAAAGCCTCCATCTCATGCTGGTATCCGTTGAACCAGCCTTCATCGGGCGAGATGGATGACCAACCTTGCTTTGTCCCAGTTTTTTCTACAACATAGATTTCGTCAAAATTGCTTTCGATAGGGTTGTAGGTTTGCATGGCATTGTTTGGGGCTATATTGCAAATGGTACGGTGGTTGTTTGCATTGACTTCTACATAATTCTTTACCCCGCCATGTGTTAATTCACTTGCGGTGATGTCTGCAATCGTACCATCCTCAAATTCTATATGAATACTTGCGTAATCTTCAACGTCTTGATGGTTACTTTTTAATGTGCCATTGGCCACGAAGTTTGGAAGCCTCGTAATGGCATGGGTCCTTGCCGACACACTTATGGGCCTAATGGCTTTGCCAAATCTTTTTTTACCTTCTACTTGTTTGAAGTAGAGTGCTACTCCAATGGGATGGCTTCCCTTACCAATTAGCGAGCCCCCGCCAGATTGGCTCCAAATCCCATAAGAAGGGGAGTGCGAGCCAGAGTGTGACTGCTGGGCTTGTATCCACAAAACTTGGGCAGCTGTTTTCTCTATGATTTCTTTCTCCTTTTGGATGGAAGGGGCATAGATCCAGTTCTCGGCGTACAATATTTTTCCCTTGCTGTTACTTTCTGCTAACAATATTCTTTCAAGACTTTGCAAGCTGAAAAACAAACCTTGCCTTTTAGAGAAGTGGTCTCCATTGAAGTCGGTAGAATCATCACCAAAATATCCTGTGAGGGGTTTTTCGACGATGGCATATTTATCCGATTGAAGTATTTATCTTTCATGTGTAATGTGGGATCTTAATTTTTTGTGCCTTTGAACTTTAAGGGTTCTGCATTAGAGGATGCTGCAGGTATACCATCAATAGTAATGGCTTCCATGATCTCTATTCTTGTACTATCACTATCAAATGTGTTGATTTGCCTTTTTTTGTTGATGCCAACTTTTACAGGCGTAGTTTTTTTAAAATTTTTAGGTAGGACTCTGGTAGACAATCTTTTTTCTATCTCAAAAATATTTTCTACTTCAAGTGATATATGGTTCAGTACACCCATGTTTTCTTGTGATTGTTCCTTGTCATAGAGCATAAGTTCTAAATAATCGGTTCCATCTGCCACCGTTAAGTTAAGCCATGTTACATTCTTGCCGTCCTTGCTTCCCCTCCAGGTTTCCTTGAAGCCCAGAATATCTACATAAAATTTATTTGCCTTTTCAAGATCTGCTACCATAAAGCCTACATGGTTTATCTTCGTGGCAATCGGACTGTTGTTGTTATTTTCAGTATCATTTTTAAAAACAGGAAAATGCTTGGTCTTTTGAATGAACTGGCAAATTGTTCCGTTAGCGTCTTTTATGAAAAAACCTAAAATCCCATTGGTTTCTTTTGACTTGTTGGTTGGTGCTTGAACTCCTTTTGAAAGAAGGTATAGCCTCATCATTTCAGCATCGTTGGTTTCAATCGAAAAATAGGCTAGTCGGTGTCCTATATTCCTGGTATTGGCGATTAGCTT
>SEDG01000705.1 GCA_004295885.1 Pedobacter sp.
AGGATGGAAAAGTAATCCAGAAAAAATAGATTTTAACTTAGCCAGAAAAGGTGATGAGCAAAATATAAGTTTTAATATTACGCCTGGTAGCGATGTAAGCAGTGGCAATATTACGCTGCAAGTTAATACCGATGGAAAGACTGATGATAAAGGTTTAAAAGTCATCAGTTATGAGCACATCCCAACAATTACAATTTTCCCTCAGGCAACTGCCCGATTAGAAAAGATAGACTTAAAAATTGCAGGTAAAAAAATTGGTTATTTAGATGGCGCTGGTGATTTAACAGCTGATGCCTTAAAGGAAATGGGCTATCAGGTCACTAACTTAAATCCTGCGCAAATTCTAAACAGCGACCTTTCTTCTTTTGATGCAATTGTGGTTGGCGTTCGTTTTTATAACATTAGCGATGATGCAAAAATTGTTCAGCCGAAACTATTGGCTTACGTTCAAAATGGCGGTACATTGTTAATTCAATACAACGTAAACAATGGTTTAAAATATGCTAACATTGGTCCTTACCCTTTTAAGTTAGCTAATAAAAGAGTAACGGAAGAAGATGCGAAGGTCAACTTTATTAATCCTAAAAGTGCTGCTTTAAATTATCCCAACAAAATAACAGAAAAGGATTTTGACGGCTGGATACAAGAAAGAGGATTATATTTTGCAACTGATATAGACCCAAAATACTCAACAGTTCTGAGTATGAAAGATACTGGAGAAACCGAAAGCGATGGCTCATTACTAATCGCCGATTACGGCAAAGGAAAATTCGTTTATACTTCCTTAGTTTTCTTTAGAGAATTACCTGCGGGCGTACCAGGCGCTTATCGTTTATTTGCAAATTTACTAGCGCCAAAACAGCTCTAAAATGGAAGACAAACAAACAGAAAAAGAGCTTCCGCCATTTGTAAAAACTTGGAAACAGTTCTACTTTTTATTAGGCTTTTGGCTGGTTTTGCTCATCGCTTTGTTTTACGCTTTTACTAAATATTTCGAATGAGCTATATAGATTGGGCTGTATTATTTACAACGATATTAGCTATTGTCGGCTACGGCGTTTATAAAAGTCGTGGCGCACAAAGTATGCAGGCCTATTTATTGGGTAACCAAAGTTTGCCATGGTACACGGTTTGCCTTTCTGTAATGGCTACTCAAGCAAGCGCCATCACTTTCCTTTCGGCTCCAGGCTTGGCTTATACATCTGGCATGAGCTTCGTTCAGTTTTACTTTGGTTTGCCATTGGCGATGATTGTATTGTGCATTACTTTCGTACCCATATTTCATCGATTAAAAGTTTATACCGCCTACGAATATTTAGAGCAACGATTCGATTTAAACACAAGGGCTTTAACTGCATTTTTGTTCTTAATCCAAAGGGGATTATCAACTGGAATAACCATCTATGCGCCATCCATCATTCTATCTACCATCTTAAATATCGATACCACTTACACCACTCTATTTATTGGCGGATTAGTTGTTTTTTACACCGTTTATGGTGGTACGAAAGCAGTTTCTTATACCCAAGTTAGTCAAAGCAGATTGGGTTTATTGATGAATGGCTTGGTTAAAATACCAATGCAATTTTTGATTTTGTTAATCGGTGTTTTGGTTTTTACTTTTTACCAATACAATAAAGCGCCTATCTTTTTTAATAGTTATGAGTTAAATAAACTGGAGGCAAGTCCGTATAAAGCAGAGCTGAATAAAATTAAAGCCGATTATAATTCATCGTTTGATAGCAAACAACAAGAAGTAATTAAACTTGATAAAGCACTTGAAGCCAAAGATGAAGCCTTAATTAACCAGCAAAGAACTGCCGTTAAAAAAGCCGATGAAGAAACCAAAACTATTCGTAAAAGTTTAACAGAGTTGATGTTAAAGAATGATGCGAAAGCTAGCACAAACGATAACAATTATGTCTTTTTAAGCTTCGTTACGCAATATTTGCCAAAGGGATTAATCGGTTTACTCATCGCAATTATCTTTTTAGCCTCAATGGGTTCTACTGCAAGCGCCTTAAATTCATTGGCATCTACGAGTGTTGTCGACATTTACAAAAGACTCATCAATAAAGAAGCCTCCGACCAGCAATATGTAAAAGCTTCTCGCTGGGCAACCTTAATTTGGGGCTTCGTTTGTATTGCGATGGCTCTATACACCAGTAAAATTGGCAACTTATTAGAGGCCGTAAATATTTTGGGTTCTTTTATTTACGGTACAATCTTAGGCGTTTTCATTGTTGCATTCTACATTAAAAAAGTAGGCGGAAAAGCTGTTTTTTATGCTGCAATTTTAACTGAAGGATTAGTCTGTATTATTGGTTTTAACGAATGGGTTGCTTATTTATGGCTAAATGTAATTGGCTGTTTGTTGGTGGTGTTTTTCGCTTTGATTATACAGGGGTTGATGGGGAGGAAAGCCG
>SEDG01000114.1 GCA_004295885.1 Pedobacter sp.
TGATCATTCCAAACCGCAAACATCCCTCCCCTAATTTTAGGATGCCCCATTAAAAAGGTTACATTACCAATTTGATTTGGCTCCCAATTTTGGTAAAGGCGTTTTACATTTAAAAAATCGTAATAATAACCCGCAGCTGGAACAATGTAAAGCCATCCATCGGGAGTGCTGATTTGATCATAACCCAAACGAACCATTTCTTTAGGTTCTGCATAACCGTTGTACCATGCATTCATGGTTACGCCTTCAGCAGTAACCGGCGTGGTACCTTGTGCGTGTGTTAATGCACCCCATAAGCGTACTTTCTTGCCAAAACCCTGCACAAAACGGATGTAATGATCTGTAAACGCCCTGAAACTCTCGGCCTCTTTTTTCGCGTATTCGTCTGTTCCGATATGCACTTCTGGATCTACAAAAACAGGATCTTTCCCACCTATGTATTCCTTAAACACATTATCTATTATTTCATAAGTTTTAGGGTTATTAATATCCAAGTGATCCATTCCATAAGCTTTACTGCCGATCTCTGGGAAAGCCTTTGTAAACGCTAAGGAGTGTGCAGGCACATCAATTTCAGGGATAATGCGGACACCATATTTTTGTGCGGTTAGCTGTAATTCCTTAAATTCAGCCTTGGTATAGTGACCGTCTTTTGCTGTTAAAGCGGGATAAGTGGTACTTTCCAATCTGAAAGCGGAATAGGTTTTATTCCAATCGCCTTCAAAAAACTGCTTAAAGCCATTGTCATTTAAATGAATATGAAAATCGCCCATTTTGTAATAAGCCATCATTTTTACATAGTGTTTTAAAAAGTCGAGCGTAAAAAACTTACGACCAACATCCAGCACCAAACCTCTCACCTCATATTTAGGATAATCATGCGCCTTACCTTTAACAATTTGATGATGAGCTGGATCTTGTTCTAACAATTGCAAAACGGTTCTCGTCGCCCAAAAAGCACCTTTATAGTAAGGCGCTTTAATATATATAGTTTGATCAATATCAAGAGCATAACCTTCATTGCCTAAGTTTTTTTGTAAGGGATCAATACCCAATACAATATCGCCTGCTCTTGTTTTACCCTTAGCGATGGTTAAGTTTTTATATCCTGTTAATTGTTTAAGCTCTTTAAGAAATATGATTGCCGCAGTCATTAAAGTTTTTTCAGCACCTGCGCTTAAAATGATTCTGCTATTGGGTAATATTTTAAAATATCCTTTTCCACCATTCCATTCTTGCAAGGCAGGAATTACAAAAGGTTGCTTGTTTACACCTGTCTGCGGACGAAATAGGCCACTTACCTTCATCGTTTGTGGAAATTCATAAGCCTTATTATTCTGCGTATTTCTTAATTTAAATACCAGTTCCACTTCGCAATCAACTAGTGGTCGATGAACTTTTCCACCTAAATCTATCACAGGTTTTCTACTTGAACCGTACAGAAAAAGCTCATAGGCTGTTGGTGCTTTTGGGAGCTGTAACTGACGGATATCAGCTGTAATTTGATTGGAAAAAGATAATCCTGCTATTACGGATTTAAAAGCTAGAGAATCGCTAGCGTCTAGTTTTTGTTCTTCAATTGACTGCGATCGTTGAGCTTTGCTGAACTGAAAATTTAGAAAGATTAGGCTGACCATAAGCCATTTAATTTTCATAGACATTTGATGTGTTTTTTAAGATTAGGGATTTGGTTTAATCTAAACTATCAATATTTACCCTAAAGGAAGATATTAAGACAACACAAACGTTTGTTTTACAATTAAATACAGTCGTAAAATGAATGAATGGTAATCACTACTTATATTGGATTGGATACCATAATCACGTTTGGTGTCTATTTATTCCCAAAGTATTAGGCTTTCCAAAAGCAGCAAAGTATTTAACTATCATCTTTGTTTGATGCATTTTGTATTGGGTAGGCATGGCGGTTTTTGAAGATAAGCTTTTTGCAAAAGAAGATGCAAAGGGACTTGTTAACGAAAAACAGATTTCATTGAATGATCAATTTAACTCATTGAAAAACAAATCAGACATAGCCACAGGTGATTATTACCATATCTTCAGGCTAAAAATATCAACTGTACATTAATTTAATTAGAACAGCTGAAGGGCATTTCAGCTAGTTTGCCATCTAAAAAACTTGCGTATATTTAGAAGTAATGGGCAAGTTTGACAAACGACACTATTATGAAATTTACAGCAACCCTTTTATTAATCATTTCTGTAATCTGCATCAGTTGTACAAATCACGACAAAAGTATCGTGTCGACAAAAAACAATCTTGACACATCAGCAAATCAAGTAAATCCTGTATCTGTTAAAAAAGATAGCCTAAACAATAAACAAGTCGACAGTTTAATCAATGAAATACGAGGCAATTTTAATCAAATTAACAAAATTACAAAATGGGATAAAATCAAAAAAGAATTTCTAGAGGGTACAAATGAAGGTGGGGAAGCAAAGTTTTTCTATTTGAACAGTGAACTCAAAAAAATAAACACCGACCAAATGGGAGAAACGTTTCGTTTGGTAAGAGAATATTATCTTGACAATTCACGGCTCCTATTCGTTTTCGAAAGTCTTGAACAATATCACCTGCCTTTAGACAGAAGTAATTCCAAATTTTACGAAAGCAGAAAATACTTTTATCATGATAAAATGTTTAAACGTATCAATTCGGAAAAAGCAGGAAACCCTCTAAATGAAACTTCGGTAATTAATGACCAAAACGAAATTCTAAAAGAGCTTGAGAACCTAGAATTACTACAACAAAAAAGCCTATAACAACAGGTTTAAGTTAAGCCTCGGGTAAAGTGCGAACACGAGAATTTGAAGTTATTTATTTAGTTTAGTTAAATAGGTTATGTGTGCAAATAAATTAGGCTCAACTTAAACCTGCAAAACGTTAGCGGTAATTGTAAAGTGTAGCAAACCAAAAATCTAAAATTCAACTATGGAATTTAGTGACTTATTAAAACTGATATATGAAAACAACATTCAGAGCGTAGAGAACTTAAAGTTAAATGGTGTTGATTTTTGCCAAACCGACAAGTATGACAAGAATAATCTGCTAATCGCATATGCAGGATATGGTTATGAAAACAAATATAAACCCGAAGATTTAATCGATTTCATAATAAATTGTGGAATAGATATTAATCAGAAACGAAATAAACGTGGAAACGAGCTTTCTGCGCTTCATAAAGCTGTCGCAATGAAAAATTATAAAATAACGGAGCATTTACTGAAAAGAGGAGCTCAAATTGACATTCAAGAAATAAATGGAAACACGCCCTTATGGACAGCAGTTATGAATTATCGGGGTGAAGAAGAACAATTGAAAATTATTAACTTACTCTTGAAAAATAACGCTTCATTAGACATCAAAAATCTTCACGACAATTCCGCTCGCGATGTAATACATACAATTGGTAATGGAATAGATGCCAGATATAATAAAAAGGAATGGGATTTAAGACATCTATTGACATAATAACAACTACTGCTAACAAGTGTTTTGCAATAGTGGAGCGATACTTCAAAGTTCAACGGTATTTCTTCGATTGAACTTTTATGCAAAATTGAAGATTTGTGCTTAGAAATTCAGCCCGAACGCAAAGCCCTAAACCTTTACTTGTCATATTATACCGACACTATGCAAAGACAAACAATACAGACAAATAATTTATCGACACTAAGTTGGTCAAACGATTACTTAATCGATTGGGCAAATTCAGGTAGACAGTATTTTGCAGATGGACAAGTAAAAGAACTTGGAAGCTATCATTTCGCTTTTTCGTTTGACAGTGCAATAACTTCTGAAGATGGAATATATGCAGTCATTTATAAAAAACTTGGAACAAAAGGACTTTTACTTAAAAACGGACAAATTCTAAGGGAAATCAATCGTTCTTATTATCAAGCAGAAGTTTATGAGTATCCTATTGCATTTGCTAAACTTAAGGACGGCAGAAACATTTTAATTCATTGTCCAGAAAACTATTGTAGGCTTGACTTTGAAGAAGTTGAAACAGGTAACTTTTTGACAAATCACATTGTCAGAAAACCATCCGACTTTTTCCATTCAAGATTAGAAGTTAGCCTTGATCATAAAACACTGTTAAGCAAAGGTTGGGCTTGGCATCCATATGACTTTATTGAAGTATTTGACATTGAAGAATGTATTCATAATCCAATTGCTTTGGACAAAAGCAAACATAAGCCTGATGTTGACGCTGAAATTTGTTCCGCAAGTTTTATTACAAATGACTTGGTTTTAATTGGGTCACCTAATGACACAGAACCATTTAATGACGAGCCATCTGACAAACTTAAAAATGGACAAATTGGGATTTGGAATATTAAAACCAACGAGGTAACAGAAATAATTCAACCAAATTTCACTATTGGCGGACACTTGATGGCAATAGATGAAACATTTGCTTGGAACTTATACGAAAATCCCAAAATTATCAATTTCAAAACTGGTGAAATTGTAGATGAGTTGAAAGATATACAATCAGGCAATCAAATTTCTTCAATCATTCATCATCTTTACAACTTGCCAACAATAGCTTTTAACAGACAGACAAAACAAGTTGCGATAAGTAAAGACAATAAAATTGAAATACTTACAAAATAAAAATACGGCAGGTAACAAGAGTTTCGTAATAGTGGCGCGAAACTGCAAAGTTCAACGGGCTTTCTTCGATTGAACTTTAGTGCAAAATTGAAGATTTACGCTTAGATTGCCCGCCCATCGCCAAGTCGCAAACCGTTATATGCAATACTGGATGCATACCATATCCTCCATATCACAACCTAGAAGATTTTAAACATTATACATGAAACTAAGAACATTTATAGCCCTTTTTATTCTGACTTTTGTGGTGATTTCTATAATTTATGATAATTTCTATACAAAGAGCCTAATTTCTGGTAGATATATTTACAACTATGAAGAAACCCTCGAAGGTCCAAATAAAGGAGATAATTTATTACTAAAGCAGAATGGTGAATTTGAAAGTGACACTTGGGGAAAAGGAACTTATAAGATAAATGGGACAAGATTAAACCTATCTTATAGCTATTCTTATGGTCAAGCTGCTTATGAGTGTAGTATTTATCGCCCGTATTTTTGGGGTAAACCGCGAATTAGCATTAACAGTGATTTAGGCTATTTCTTTGAAAAAATTGATTAACTGCACTCAACAATGGTTTTGCAATTTTTTGGGCGACGGGTGATATCGAGTTCAGTAATTATTTATTAAGTTAAGTTTGGGATAATTGCTTAAAGTAAAATCAAAAGTTCGCCAAGCCCTAAAACGTTGTGTAATTTATGAAAACACTTGAAGACAAAATATTAAGCTTTGACAACTGGACACAACCGTGGAAATTTCACGAATTTGTATCCAACGATAAGACATTAACCGAACTTGAACTAAGGTTATTCAATGAAATTTGGACAAAAGCAGGTGATTTTGAATTATGGAATAACAGTGACTTGATTTTGGGCTGTAAAGCAAGTCAAACATTTATTTCAGAAAATTATAATTTAAAAGATGCGACAATTGCGAACATTGTTCGAGCACTTTCTTATCAATGGAAATAAAAATGGGTATAATAAATCAGCAAAATGGCAATTTTCAAATAACGGACAAAATAGTTGTTGGTAAAGACAAGAGCTATGAGGACATTCTAAAACTTGCTCCGACAAATAAAACTTGGGACGTTAAAAATGGCTATAAATGGATTTATTTTAGTGACATTAAAATTGACAAGCTATTTTTTAATATTAGAGTTTGTTTTCACAACGAAAGACTATTCTGTATTGACTTTGGGTTTACAGACAAACTAGACGAGAATTTGACTTGGGACAATTGGAGCGAAAAAGATGAATTAAAACGAAAAGACATTTATGAAGATTGGTTAACAACCGTTATTGGCAAAAAAAGGAATTTTGACTGGGGAAATATAGGAGCATATTTTGACCCGAAAGGAGGAACAACTTCAATGTACATAAAATATATATAAAAAAACGAACGCACAATATCGGTTTAGCAATATGGCAGCTGAAGTACTACTATGCATCCCGCACGTGCGGGATGCAAGGTTCAACATTCGGAATTCAATTGAACATCAGTACTGCAAATCCCCACCATCGCCAAGCTGCAAACCGTTATGTGCAATTATAACAGACGACAATGACAGAATGGAAACCAATATCACTAAGTGAACTTTACGACCAAATCCAAAAGACGGAAACAGACTTGAACGGAGAACTTTGGAACTTTTGGCAATTGATTAAAACCGACCCGACGAAGTGGACAGAGAAAAATTACGGAGACGAAGGAGGTGGGTTTTGGGTTGTCGCTGTTTGCGGGACGAAAATTATTTGGTACAACGACATTGAAGATGGATTCAATATTTCTGATTATAAAACATACGGACAAATAGAAGGATACTATTGTAATCAGGACGAACTAAGTTGGGCTGTAACTCGACTATTTGACTTGATAAAATTTGGTGGAGAAATAATTGGACAAGCCGGACCGCCACAAAACTTGACATGAAAATAACTGCACATAACTGCACATTTGCAATAGGCGGGCTTTGGTCCTCCGCAGACAGTTTAGTACTAGCCGAAAATTTTGTGCTCCGCATAAAATTTAGTGATAAAAATCTCCACCATCGCCAAGCCCCGAAACATTAGTGGTAACTTTAATTACCTGACAAATTTCATAAGACCTTGAAAAAATACTTTTCTCGCTTGCGTTTATCGGTTGGGCAATAGCCTTGGTAGTCCATATTTTATCAATATTTGACATTTAGTCTTCCACATACTTCCCATGATCAGGGATGGCCTTCTCATCAAAATGTTCGGATAAATCAAGTAATTGTGGAGCCAAGGTTGGGCCACTCATCACCTTGCCATGGCCAGCTATTAACACGTCAGGTGCAAGTAGGGCCAATTTTTTAACCGATTCCTTTGCAGCAATCCAATCGGTAGTTAAGTAAACCGGTGGTCCGTTTAGCTACTCCACTTGCAGCAACACCTTAAAAAAAGCATCTTGTTTAACCGTTACAATGGCATCGCAACTGATCAGCAGTTTGTCTTTTGTCCTAAACAAAGAAATATGGCCTGGCGAATGGCCTGGTGTTTCTATGTATTGCCATTCGGGCAGATATGGGACCGTTCCATCGGATGGTAATGCCTGTAAGTATGAACCAACATCGGTGGC
>SEDG01000706.1 GCA_004295885.1 Pedobacter sp.
CAAGCCAAAATGAGCATAGTCAAATTCAAGAACACTTGAAACGTATTTCTGATAAGCAAAATGCTAATCAGCATATGATTTATGCTTACCAAGGGTAATTGATTTTATCAATTACCCTTAATATTGTTTTACAAAAGTTTATTACTAAATTAGATGACAGGCCTGTCCAAAAATTTATCACAGCTTAATAAGCTTAACTCAATCTAATTATGAAAAACATCTTAACAATTTTAACTCTTACAATAATGTTAAGCGTTAATTCAAATGCGCATAAAAGGATTGATTCGTTAAAAAATAATATTGAGGACAAGTCTTTAAAACTTACAATTGATTTGGGAAATATTGATAAGCTATCAAATGAACTTATCTTAAGACAAATAAGAGCTTACACCAAAAATTTCTTAAAAAACACCGAGGCATCTAGATATAATATTATAATTAAAGCCAGTACCAGTCCTAAAAAAAACCACTATGAATTGAAAGCTATTTCGTTTACAGTTGATATCAAGGGCACTTTATCTGAGGTAAAAAAAGAATTAGAGACAATTGATGCGGTAATAATCGATTTAAGGGAGTCATCTCAAGAATCTACTTTTTAATTTGTCCCATTAAGTTTGGATAATCGGTTATAATTCCATCAACACCAAGGTTCATCATGTATTCGATATCCTTTACAGAATTTACTGTCCATGGAATAATTTTTACGCCAGCGTTATGGCATTTGTCAACTAGGTTTTTCCCAACCAAAACCGAATATGGGCTATAAATTGTCGGTGTAAAGCCTAAATCTGCTATGTTATTTTCAAAATCTTCCTTTTCATCAATCCCTAAAGAAGTTCTCATTTTAGGATATTTCTGATGTAGATATTGCAAAGTCCTTATGTCAAAAGATTGGATGATGACACGTTTTTCCAACTTCTTCTTTTTCACGATATCTATGATAATGTCTACATATTCTTCTGGACTTGGTTGAAACTCTCCATCACCTTTACGAATTAGTTTGGTTTCGATATTATAGTCGGGCTTGGTCAATTTGTGCAGTTTCACATAAGCTTCTACTGAATCTATCAACTCTCCTAATAATGGTTTATGAGCTTTAAACTTTTGCTGACCTAAAAAGCGAGGATGAACTTTGCTGCCCACATCGAATTTCTTCACTTCCTCATAATCCATCTTAAAGATATTGTATTTCTTTTCGTCTTTTAACGCTATTGGTTTACCAGTTGGGGTTAAACTATATTCGTGATTGAAATATGGTTCTTGAGATACCACAGCTTGTTTATCTTTAGAAATTACAATATCCATCTCAATGGTAGTGGCTCCCAAATCTATAGCTTTAATCATTCCAGCAATTGTATTTTCTGGCATAATTCCTCGGGCGCCACGATGTCCTTGAACATCGAACTTTTTTTGTGCTTGAACAGTTAAAAACAAAGAAAGAGATAAGGTTAAAAGTAATAGTTTTTTCATGGTTGATTTGTGTTCAATAATAACGCCAAGTTATAATGTTTCATTGCTAAA
>SEDG01000707.1 GCA_004295885.1 Pedobacter sp.
GTATACCAAATTACACCTTGCCCCATAGTAGCACCAAACAAGGCTAACAATACCATTTTGAAGTTTCCTTTTTTACTGAAACTTTCTTTTAAAGGGTTTTTAGAAATATTGCCTTCTGTTTTTAGTTTAGTAAACATTGGCGATTCATGCATTTTTAAGCGGATGTAAATAGATACACCTACTAATAAGATAGAAAGCAAGAATGGAATTCTCCAACCCCAATCTGCAAATGCAGCAGCACCAATAATATTTTTTGACAGCACGATTATCCCCAATGAAAGGAATAACCCTAAGGTAGCTGTTGTTTGAATCCAACTGGTAAAAAAACCTCTTTTTCCCTTTGGCGCATGCTCTGCAACGTAAGTAGCCGCACCGCCATATTCTCCGCCCAATGCTAAACCTTGTACGAGACGCAAGATTAACACCAAAATTGGGGCAAAGTAACCTATACTAGAATAAGAAGGGATAAGGCCGATAAGAAATGTAGAACCGCCCATTAAAACCAAGGTTAAAAGAAAAGTATATTTTCTTCCAATTAAATCTCCTAATCGACCAAAAACCAAAGCACCAAATGGCCTAACGATAAAACCAGCAGCAAAAATTGCCAACGTATTAATAAGAGCAGAAGCTCCTGCATCGGCGGGAAATAACTGTGCACCAATAATGGTGGCTAAACTGCCAAAGATGTAAAAATCATACCATTCGATTAGGGTTCCTAAGGAGGATGCACCAATTACTTTAAAGATGCTATTTGGTTTAGTTTCGTGGTTCATAATTTTTAAAACTAATGGTTTAAAAATTAAAATACAACTACTTCAATGAAAAGCTCTTAACAAAACCGTTGCATTAACGTTTATATTTTCAAATAAAGCACTTAAACATTAAAGAATTAAGAAAATTACCAACCTAACTCTTTAATGTTTATGCTCAATAAAGCTAAAAATCGCCCTATCTCCAAACAATGATTATATAAATTGACCGCCAGAAACTTCTAGCCTTTGTGCGTTTACCCAACGCCCTTCTTCTGAGCATAAAAAGGCAACCACTCCCCCAATATCATCAGGCAAACCCACTCTTCCAAGCGCAGTGTTTGAAGCGATTAATGCGTTTAGCTGTTCGTTATCGCGAACTACACCACCACCAAAGTCAGTTTCAATAGCTCCTGGCGCAACAATATTTGCAGCAATTCCCCTTGCACCTAGCTCTTTGGCCAAATATTTTGTAAAAACTTCAATTGCTCCCTTCATCGAGGCATAGGCGCTGTAACCTGGCAAGGCAAAACGAGTTAAACCTGTTGCCAAGTTTATTATTCTTCCGCCATCGGCGATGACAGGCAATGATTTTTGAGTTAAAAAATAAACTCCTTTGAATTGAATGTTATTTAATAAATCGAAGTCATCTTCTGTAGTTTCTGCAAAGTTTTTATGGATTCCTATACCCGCATTGTTGATTAGGAAATCGAAACTATCTCTATTCCATTTTGTGGTTAAGGCGTTTTTTACTTGGTTTATAAAACC
>SEDG01000708.1 GCA_004295885.1 Pedobacter sp.
ACTATTGGAACTGTTGGGATGAACGATGGAAATCCAGAAATGAGTTTTCAAATTAACAGAGGTAGCACCCCATTAAATCCAGAAAGCTGGTTAGCACGTTAATATATAGGCAAATTAATTGTCTATATTTGTATAAAATAAGTTTAAAATGAATTCAAGCACGTTATTAGAGTTCTTAAATATGGGTGGTGGTGAGATGATGCTCATCATGGTGGCTGTACTTTTGTTATTTGGAGGTAAAAAATTGCCCGAATTAGCAAGAGGTTTAGGAAAAGGCATTAGAGAATTTAAAGATGCATCGGAAGGTGTGAAGAGAGAAATCCATCGCAACATTAATTCCGTAACTACTGAGGAAGAAACTAAGGAAGAAGAAAAAATTGCAGAAGAAAATCACTCAGAACGTCATCACCCAACTGAGGCAGAGGCCCCAATTCAATCTACTTTAACTGAAGAAGTAAGTCCTACATCGACCGAAGAGGTAAATCCTCAAATTGATGCAGAAGAAAAAGCGAAAAGAGATTCTTATTCGTAATTAAATTGATTTAAAAAACTAAATATAAAATATCATGACACAACCAACCATATTAGGCGCTATTGGGCCAATGGAAGTTACTTTAATTGTTTTAGCATTATTGTTATTATTCGGAGGTAAAAAAATTCCAGAATTAATGCGTGGTTTAGGTAAAGGAATGAAAGAATTTAAAGATGGTAAAGACGGTATTGATAGCGATAATCCCAACAGCAATCAAAACCAAACCAAACCTTAGTTCTATCGTTTCTTGATTTAAATTTAAACTTTGAAGAAATATACCTCTTTAACGGAGATACAAGGAGAACTTGCGCAAAAGCAGTTAACCTTATCACAGTTAATTTCTCATTACTTTGAGCAAATAGAAAAAAATCAACACCTCAATGCTTTTAATGAGGTGTTTTTTGATTCCACAAAAAAACAAGCTGATTTAGTTCAACAAAAAATTGATAACGGTATTGCAGGCAAACTTGCTGGTATGGTTATCGGTATTAAAGATAATATTTGTTACCTAGACCATCAGGTAAGTGCTTCATCTAAAATGTTGGAAGGTTTTGTTTCTCCATATTCTTCAACTGTTGTAAATCGTCTGTTAGCTGAAGATGCGATTATTATAGGCAGATTAAACTGCGATGAATTTGCAATGGGCGGCTCAAATGAGACTTCTTATTTCGGACCAGTTAAAAATGCTGTGGATGAAGAAAGAGTTGCCGGAGGTTCTTCTGGAGGTTCGGCGGTTGCGGTTCAGGCGGATATGTGTTTAGCCGCATTAGGTACAGATACTGGTGGTTCTGTTCGTCAGCCCGCTGCGTTTTGTGGTAATATTGGCTTTAAACCTACTTACGGGCGTATTTCTCGTTATGGTGTGATCGCTTATGCATCATCTTTCGACCAAGTTGGTACCATTACCTCATCTGTTAGCGATGCCGCTCTATTGCTAGAAGTTTTAGCGGGTGTTGATGATGCCGACAGTACAGTTTCTTC
>SEDG01000709.1 GCA_004295885.1 Pedobacter sp.
GAAGGACAAAAGTTTTAAACGGATAGCGGGACTGAAAAAACGAAGAACTACTGACTTTCATTTTCAAAAGAGAAAAGAACAAGAATAAAAAGGATATGACGAGTCCTTCGACAGGCTCAGGATGACAAACAATATTAAAACTAGAAATCAACCAAAAAAATAAACGATAAAAAACAATGGCAAATTATTTTAACACACTACCTCTGAGAGAAAAATTAAACCAATTGGGCGTATGCGACTTTATGGACAGTTCTGAATTTTTGGACGGCGTAAATGCATTGAAAGGCAAAAAATTGGTAATTGTAGGTTGTGGCGCACAAGGCCTAAATCAGGGTTTAAACTTAAGAGATAGTGGTTTAGATGTTTCTTACACCTTACGTAAGGAAGCAATTGAAGGTAAAAGAGATTCGTGGAAAAACGCAACTGAGAACAACTTCAAAGTAGGCACTTACGAAGAATTAATTCCGACTGCTGATGTAGTGATTAACTTAACTCCTGATAAACAACATACGGCTGTAGTTAGTGCAATTATGCCTTTGATGAAAGAAGGAGCTACTTTATCTTACTCTCACGGTTTTAACATTGTTGAAGAAGGAACGCAAATCCGTAAAGATTTAACGGTAATTATGGTTGCGCCAAAGTGCCCTGGTAGTGAGGTTAGAGCTGAATATGTAAGAGGTTTTGGTGTACCAACATTGATTGCTGTTCACCCAGAGAATGACCCACAAGGAAAAGGATTAGCACAGGCAAAAGCTTATGCTGTTGGTACTGGTGGCCATAAAGCTGGTGTATTAAAATCTTCTTTTGTTGCAGAAGTAAAATCTGATTTAATGGGTGAGCAAACTATTCTTTGTGGTTTGTTGCAAACTGGCTCTATCTTATCTTTTGATAAAATGGTAGAAAAAGGAATTGATGCTGGTTATGCTTCTAAATTAGTTCAATATGGTGTAGAGGTAATTACTGAAGCCTTAAAACAAGGTGGTATAACCGCCATGATGGATAGATTAAGTAATGTTGCAAAAATTAAAGCATTCGAAATCTCAGAAGAGCTTAAAGATATCATGCGTCCACTGTTCCAAAAACACCAAGATGACATCATGAGTGGTGAGTTTAGTCGCATCATGATGGAAGATTGGGCTAATGGCGATAAAAATCTATTGGCTTGGAGAGCTGAAACTGGTGAAACTGCTTTTGAAAAAACACCTGCAGGTGATGTTAAAATTGGTGAACAAGAATATTTCGACAACTATACTTTAATGGTTGCTTTTGTAAGGGCTGGTGTTGAATTAGCTTTCGAAACCATGGTTGATGCTGGTATCAAACCAGAATCTGCTTATTACGAATCGCTACATGAAACGCCACTAATCGCCAATACCATTGCTCGTAAAAAGTTGTTCGAAATGAACCGCGTTATCTCTGATACTGCTGAATACGGTTGTTATTTATTTGACCAAGCTTGTAAACCATTATTAGCTGACTTTATGAAAAAAGTGGATACTGATTTAGTAGGTAA
>SEDG01000710.1 GCA_004295885.1 Pedobacter sp.
TCAGAATTTATGCTCCATGATTCAACAATTCCAGGAATGCTGTAAATTCCCCAATGCATAAATAAGCCAAATTTTTTATCTCCCCATTGGGATAATTTAGCCGCTACTTTTTCATCAGTGGGCGCTTTGTAAGTTTGGGCAAAAGAGCATAAAGAATATATGCTAAAAAATAAAACAACAAGTAATTTTCTCATTCTTTTAATTAAAAGAAATAGGAATGTTATATTTAACCTTTACATAAGCTCCACGTTGAATGCCAGGAATCCAATCAGGCGAAGCCCTAATAACACGTAATGCCTCTTGATCAATTGAAGGATTTACACCCTTCTCAATTTTTGCTTCGGTAATTTTTCCATCTTTTTCAATCGTAAAGCTTATCAACACCTTACCTTTTATTCCTCTCTCCATTGCATCTTTCGGAAATCTGATCGAGTTACTTAAATATTTATAAAACTGATTTATGCCACCCCTAAAACTAGGTGGTGAACCTAAATCTGTATATTCATACTTTTTATCGCCGATGGTCTTAATTCCAGATACGAGCTTCCCTAAATTATATGTTTCGTTATAATTAGACTTTCCAGACTGGTATTTACCTGTCCAAGTGCCTTGCTTAAAACCATCCTTATAACCCCCCTCTTCTATAAATACATCATCTTTTTCTACTTCAAAATCAACTGCGTGCCCATTTCCATCCTTAACCAAAACTTTTCCCAAGGAGTCTGCTTGATAAAGCACCTTTGCGTCTTCATTTATATAAGTTTGTGTTTTGTCTCCAGTATTCCTTGGTAGATATTCCTTTTGCTTTTTAACCTCACCATTTTTAAAAAATTCAAATGCCATTCCCAATTTTTTCCCATTTTTATAATTTACTACGCTACGTTTCTTTCCATCGGCATAAAAACTTATTAAAGTGTCTTCATATACCAAAGAAGGTTTAAAGGCTGATACTTTACCCAAAGTCCTATCTACACCATTCTTATAAAACTCTTTTAATATGTAGTTCTTTTCTCCGGGATCTGGCTCTTCTATTATTCGAATAAAATCTGCGCTATCCCTATTAAAAACTTCTTTGTTATTGTTTTTTAGCAGGTATGTGTTTTGTTTTTTCTGCGCATTAGCGAAAAAGCTGATGGCAAATAGAGAACATAAGAGTAGTATTTTTTTCATCATAATCTTTGTATTGCTAATATATAGGATTATGAGACATCGCTGAACATTATTTCATAAAAACTATTGTAAATTTGTATATGCCAAATGAACAAATTTCAGTTTTTGATATTTTTAAAATAGGGATTGGCCCATCAAGTTCGCATACTTTGGGACCTTGGAGAGCTGCACAACAATTCACTAATTCCTTAAAAAAAGAAGGCCTATTAAACCAAGTAGAACAAGTAAAAATATTGCTCTATGGCTCTTTGGCAAAAACTGGCAAAGGACATGGAACCGATATCGCTATTTTACTAGGTCTAGCTGGCGGAGACCCTGTTACCTTCGATGTAAATGC
>SEDG01000711.1 GCA_004295885.1 Pedobacter sp.
ACAGAAGTATCTGCTACTATTTGAGGTTGCAACTTTCAAAATACATAATCTGCTAAATGTTAACTGAAAAATGCTAACTGACTAGTTTCTTTCAAACGTTTCTATCTCTTTTAAGAACTTACCTGATTTCAGTATCGATGACCATTCGACGCCATAAAACATCATTCTGAACCATCTTTTGTCCATATTCTTGATATTTATATTTTTGAAGAACCAAATACCTATATAAGTTAGTATTGCCACCACGGGCATTTGAACAAGCCAAAATGCTAGTGGGTTCTTATCAATTAGTTCTAAGCGGATATTCCAAGTTGCGAATACAGGAAATTGTAAAAAACAAATCCCGATAACCCTTAATGTCGAACTTTGTAATTTTGCCATTTTTTGCTGCATTTGCAAAATATTCTCACTGCGATCTATTTCACTAATAAGAACCAATTGCCTTATATACATACCAACCGCAATTAGCATTATGAGTAAATGAATCGCTACCGACAGATTAAGAAAAATTGAGGCGATAGGGCTTAAATGATATAAAAAATAAGTAGCTAACCCCGAATAAATTAACCCGAAACACACAACGAAGAGCTTATAATTTCTCGCTGGTCTTAGGGCATTTTTTGCTTTTTGCTGTTGCAACTCAGTGATGATCTTTTGATTAAGTGAAAGTGATTTTTCTAATTTTTCATCATATTGTTTCCAAAGATTGATGATTTCTATATTTTCCATGTGATTAATTCTGGGTTGAAAACCTTTGTTTTAACTGTTCTTTAATTCTTCCAATTTTTGTGGCCACATTGGTGGAAGTTAAACCTATAATTTCTGCTATTTCTTTATGAGATTTTTCTTCGAGATACAACAGCATCAATGCTTTATCTAATGGTTTTAACTCGTTTATGAATTGCTGCAAGGCATTTAGATTTTCTTCTAAACCTTCCTCTAAATTTTCATCAACAATTTCTATTAAGTGTTCGCCCATTGAAATGGTACTTGTTGTTCTTCTTTCTTTCCTATAAAATGAAATTGCGACGTTTAAAGCAATGCGATACATCCAAGTAGATAACTTGTAATCGTTATTGAAATTTCCCCACGATTTCCATAGCTGAAATATGATTTCTTGCGCCAAGTCTTCGCGGTCGTCAGCGTTCTGGCAATAAGAATTACATATTTTAAATATGAGTCGCTTATTGGTTTCAATAATGTTTAAGAATTCTTGTTGGGCGTGTCGCATTAATTTAAATCATCTTTCCCTATTAATCGCAACAAGGTCAGAAATATCACAAGGAATGTGAAAAATATTTTGTTACGTGATTTTACCACAGAGAAAAAGAGAAAGACACAGAGAACAAAAAGCATATAAAGTTTAAATGAAAAAGCCACAGATTCGCAGATTTTAAATCTGCGAATCTGTGGCTATTAATTAATCATCGGATGAATATAGGCAAGTCGCAAATATTCATCCGATGACTAGATGCTACTCGGTCTCATATCTCACATATCAATACT
>SEDG01000712.1 GCA_004295885.1 Pedobacter sp.
ACTACTTTTGAGGACAAAGAATGGATTGATGCAAGTGGGAAAACATCAGATAAATCTGGAACAACCTTCGTAAACGCAGGAACGTGGAATTTGATAGACCCATTAACACCACCTTCAAAATTCAAATTGCCAACAACGCCAATGTTTGCCGTTAAAACTGATAAGGTAAATAATGGTTTTGTTTCAGATTTTGGCAGGGAAACTTTTGGTTTCATCAATGTTCACGGACTAAAAGGAAAAGGTAAACTAAATATCTATTATGGAGAATCAAAAGAAGAAGCGTTATCTGTTGATAAATGTGAAACTTTAGATTTATTGGAACTTGATTTGTCAAAAAAAACAGATTCGATAATGATACTTTCAAAGGCATTTAGATACGTGAATGTTCAGCCAGAAGGTAATGTTTCTCTTGATTCGATTTCAATGCTTTATGAATATTCGCCTGTGGCCGAACGCGGCAGTTTTAAAAGTTCTGATGCCGAATTGAACAAGATTTATGATGTATCTCAATATACTTTCCAACTCAACACAAGAGAGTTTTTCATCGATGGAATTAAACGCGACAGGTGGGTTTGGAGTGGTGACGCTTACCAAAGTTATTTAATGAACTATTATTCGTTTTTTGATGCATCCACAGTAAAAAGAACGTTGTGGGCACAGCGTGGAAAAGACCCAGTTACAGCGCACATTAATACTATTATGGATTACTCATTTTATTGGTTTTTAGGTATTTACGATTACTATAAATACTCTGGCGATAAAAAGTTCGTCGAAGATATTTATCCAAGGATGAAAACCTTGATGACTTATATCGATGGTCGTAAAAACAAAAATGGCTTATTAGAATGGATGCCTGGAGATTGGATTTTTATAGATTGGGCAGATAAATTAAGTAAGGATGGCGAAGTTAGTTTTGAGCAGTTATTGTATTGCAGAAGCTTAGAAACAATGGCTTTGTGCGCCAAATTAGCCAATGATAATGCAAGTGCAGCTATTTATACCAAACATGCAGCAGCGCTGAAGGCTAAAATATTTGCCTTGTATTGGAACCCGACTAAACAAGCTTTGGTTCATAGCCGCATCAACGGAAAACAGACAGATAACGTAACTAGATATGCTAATATGTTCGGTATTTTTTTCGATTATTTTACACCCGAACAAAAATTAGCAGTAAAAAAGAATGTATTGTTGAATGATAAGGTTGCTAAAATTACTACACCTTATATGCGTTTTTATGAGTTAGAAGCGCTTTGCGCCATGGGCGAGCAACCTTATGTGCTAAAAGAAATGAAAAACTACTGGGGTGGAATGTTAAAACTAGGAGCAACCTCATTTTGGGAAGAATATAATCCTTCTAAGAAAGACACAGAACATTTAGCCATGTATGGTCGCCCATTTGGCAAAAGTTTGTGTCACGCTTGGGGCGCTAGTCCGATTTATTTATTAGGTAAGTATTATTTGGGTGTTAAGCCTACTTCAGCAGCTTATCAAACTTATGTGATTGA
>SEDG01000713.1 GCA_004295885.1 Pedobacter sp.
AACAGAATCGTCTTTTTTACAAGAAGCCAATATAGTTAACATCAAACATAGACCAATCCAGTATGATGTTTTTATCGTGTTTTTTAATGATTTCATTTTTTTAATGATTAATTATAACCTGGATTTTGTTTGATATTTCCTTTCGTAACATCAATCTCTGTTTGAGGAATTGGTAAGTACTCGCTTTTGTTAGCTTTAAATCCAACCGAACCTAAAACTGCAACAGCTTTACCAGTACGCACTAAATCAAAGAAACGATGACCTTCAGTAGCTAACTCTAATCTACGTTCGTTATAAATGTTATCTAACGTTGCAGGTACCGAGCCTAGTCCAACTCTACCTCTTACTGCATCTAACAATTCTTTAGCTCTGGTAGGGTTTGAACCAGCTTTAACCAAAGCTTCAGCTTGCATTAAATAAGTATCTGCTAACCTAATCTCAATTTCATTAATCGGCCAATTTTGTTCAGCAACACCACTCGCAGAGCGGAAAGCTTTCAAAGGCGCATATTTTTTAATGAAATAATCAGTGTTTTGATAACGAGCATTGTAAGTGGCGCCAGCAGTTTTTAATGCAGCTCCATCAATAATTGTTGCTGCAAAACGTGGGTCAGTTTTTAATGCGTTAACTAAATCCAAGGTAACTGGACAGAAACCCCAACCGCTTGAATAGGTATCGCCATTATAGCTATCCATTCCAATAAATTGAGTACCAACATTACCTTCCCCGCCATTAATCCATCCCCAATCTGACCAAGCAGCATTATTCGAGTGAGGGATTTCTAAAATAGACTCTGTATTGAATTTATTAGCAGGATTAAAAATATCTGCATAATTAGCTAATAAAGCATACCCATAAGCATTCCCCACTTTATTAATGTCTTCAAATAAAGTAATGGCTTCTGCAAGTTTAGCGTTGTCATTTTGATACAACAAAACCTTTGCTAATTGTGCTTTGGCAGCTCCCATAGATATTCTACCTTTTTCACCAGCAGAAATTGTTGCTGGCAAACCTGGGTAAGCATCTCTCAAATCTTTTTCTATTTGAGCATAAACTTGGGCAGGAGTAGCTTGAACTTGGGCATACAATTCAGAAGTTGGCAGAACAGAAGTAATTAATGGAACTCTTCGAAATAATCTAACCAAATCAAAATAAAAATAAGCTCTTAAGAATTTTGCTTCTGCAGTTACTCTTGTTTTAAAGCCTGCGCTTAAAGTAGTTGCTTTTTCAATTTTACTTAGGATCAAGTTTGCACGATTAATTCCTGTATAGTTTTTGTTCCATAATCCACCTTGTGGGCCAATTCTAGAATCCATATTAAAATTATCAAATGCAACCCAATTTGGTTGATCGGAAGCATTACTTCCTCCAGCCCAACAATCGTCTGATGCTGCACTTAATAAGGGCATTTTCATGGTGTAACCACCTGTTGTTCCCCATTGGGTAACGTCATAAACAGAAATGATTCCTTGCATTACCTCAGTCTCATTTTTATAGAAATT
>SEDG01000115.1 GCA_004295885.1 Pedobacter sp.
TTTCTTAACTCCAGCAGATTCTCATCTATACGTAGTGGTTCCTTAAAAACATTACTATTAATCTTTTGTAATAGGTAGTTTTTACCAACACCCGAAATTTTCCAAGTGGAGTTAATAAGTCCAGATCCGTAAGGTTCTATCTTAAAATTATCATAATGCAAACCATAGCTAGCTAGGATTTCCTGAAACATATATTCTGTATTAAGTGTGCGACTGTCAAGCCAGTCATTAATTATGTGTGTTTTAAACCTATGAGAACGTTAGTTTAGCAAACCCCTCGCCACTAAGGGCGAAGGGAATAAGCAATCAATCAAACTATTATTTTAATACCTCACTTCTTAAGTATAACATTCTAAAAAATAACAATATTTTGTTTAAAGTACTAAATATTAGCTAGGGTTAATGTTACCGCAAGTTATGCAATAAACGAACTTTACTTCCATTAACTTTAGCGCAACCGTTTGATTAAAAATTTAACTTTTCATCTTTTTGGTTCGTCAGATAAACATCAGTGCAATTCCAAACCTTTAAACTTAGCAAGAGATGATCTTTAATTTACCAACCTAAACGCAAACGCTTGTCTAAGTATAAAAGTTCAGTCATCGTTCTACTTTGTGCATCCTTATTTTAAAAATTCTATTTCAAATTGGTTTAGGAACGGATTGCCATCCATGCCAAATTCTGGAAAATCTTAATATTTAACCAGTATAACATACTCGCAGAGACTGCCGATGAAGTTAACAAGATTGATTTGCCACTTGCATTCGGGTCTGGGGTTACAGAAACTGGAACATCTTTACCAAGTGACACCCAAGTATACGGACCACTTAAGAACATATCATATCCCCCTGGTGCCTTATTACTTAGAATACCTTCTGCACCTTCATTAATTGGCCAATAGCCAGTTAGGTTTGCGTATTTTGGATGTTGCGTAATGTCTTTTAAGCCTTTATTAGCTAAAATTGTGGCGGCATCTAATGCTGTGTTAAAATACAATAAATCCGCTGCTTGAAAAGACAACCCTGTACCACCATTATCTACGTTTTTATAGCCAATGGTCAATTTTTCTGTAGAACTTAAACTTTTTCTAGAAAGGATATTTGCCGTAGTAACTTGAACACCATCCAAATAAGTAGTTAAAGTTCTAGTGGTTGCATTATCCATTTTTACTGTCATTGTAATCGTATGCCAACTTAGGTCGGCTGCATTACCAGTATTGTATTCTACTTTCCCCGAACCGCCATTTAATGTACCTCCTATTGCAGCAGAAACTCCAGCTCCGCCTTGTCTAAACATCCAGCCTGTTATTGCACTTCCTAACATTGGAGTTCCTTTGGAAAGAAACCCAGGATAAGACGTTTGTACATTAAATTTAACCTGCATTTGTACAGTAAAATCTTTTGTTTCCCCTGGATCATATAGTCCATTGTCATTCAAAACCTCGGCGATTGTAGTTCCGCCTTTAAATAAAATTGTATTAAATCCGGTTTTTTTAACTTCCTCTTCCTTTAAATTTTTTTGAGAAGCAATTAAAAACCCAGGTTTAGGATCTGCATTGCTTCCCCCATGGTTACTGGTTAAAATAATTAACCAATCTTCATTAGCATAGGTTTTTCTAGCTTTTATAGCCGTTACAATATTCCCTACATATTCATCGGCTTTTAATATCGCGTTTTTATAATTAGCATTAGTAGCTAAATAACCTCCATTATTACCGGCAACCTGCACATCTCTGAAATTTACCACCATTGCCCCTAATTGGGTTTGTGTATTTAAGATGTTAATTACCGAATCCTTTACAGCAACATCCGTGCTTACAACAGGTGCAAAATCCGCAATTCGCAAATAATTTCGAAGATTTGGCCATGGGGTTACAATAGCGGTTTTTAATGATTTATATTGTAAGATGTAATCAAATGAGTTACGAAAAACAGCTGGTGTTTCATGTGAATTAACTTTCGGCGTAGGCAAGAAATCATCTTCCTTAATCAAATGTTTCGCATAACTAACTCCGTTTAGCATCGATGCCCAAGAAGCTACGTCATTAGCTACAGAACCACGTAACACATCATAAGTATATTTAGATGTTTTTCTTAGCCCCTCTATTATTGGCGGTGCTATTGCTTTAAGCTCGCTACCCGTTAAACCATCTATACTAATCACAATAACTTTTCGCTGAACAGTATTTCTAGTTATTGGTTCCTCGAAAAAAGGAGGCGGATTATCATATTTTTTACAACCGCTATAAATGATTGCTACTAATGCCACTAATGGCAATATTTGTTTTATGTTAAATTGCAATTTCATGTTATATTAATTAGGCCTAATTAAGTTTAATTCTGCAAATACAATGTATGGATTAGTGGTATATCCATTGGTTACCACAACCTTAAAATATTTTGCTGTCACATTTCCATTTGGGAAGAAATACTCATATCTAGTAGCAGAATTAGGTAAAGTGGTTGTACCAATGCTGGTATAGGTTACATTATCTTTACTACTAAAAATCTCAATAGATTTTGCATCACCCGCCCTGTTACCAGCTCTTCCGTTAAAATACATTCCTTTGATTGGTGTGTTTGCACCTGCATTTAAAATGATTGTAAATGGATAGGTTTGTGCTGGAGTAGGGCTAGAATATTGAGAATGATAAAAGGTTGTTAGGTTGCCATCAACCATGTTGGCAAGAGAGCCTTCTTGAGCAGGCGAACTGGCAGAAACAACAGTAGTAGTTATAGCTGCTGTCCCACCTGTTTTGGTAAGCGGATTGTAGGTCCATATTTGTTTAGTTAAAGTTGGATATAGCGCTGCAATTTTTGATTGCGAAAGTGGGCTTACCGTAATACCCCAAGCCTCAAAAAATGGCATTAAGTCTACTTGGCAATAGGCCGATAGTTTCTCATAAGTAAAATCATGTTTATCTATATCATTGATTGAAAAACGCTGAGCACGGCGAGCTTCTGTATACAATTTAGTCATGGCGCCATAACCATACAATTCGAATATCTGCACAAAGGGTGTCATCCTAGCAAATGGATCATTAATAACCGCATCTGAACTACTATCAAAGTTTTTAGCCGCACTAGATGATGCCCAAGCAATAGCGGTAGGGAAATTACTAGTAACTGCCGGATGCAATATTTTATAGTCTGCATTAATTCTGTTAGCTACTTTGAAGCTAAATAAGTTATTGGTGGTTTCCCCCAAAGTACTCCAGCTCCAAACGTTACCCTGTTGGCAGTTGTGACCAAACTCATGGTATGTTCCCCACATACCTGCGCTTGAAAACAAATCTGGTAAACTAGTAAAACTATTGAACCAATATTGATCATTTAAACCTACGAACGGGATACCCGAGTGACCATAACCTAAAGTTAATTGCACATCCAAAACTCCTCTCCAAGGGCCCTGCGGACTTTGATCTATGATGTCGGCCGCATTATCAGATAGGCCCATCCAGGCGTTATAATCTAACTCGAACTTATTATTCCATTCTGTCATTAAAGCTGTAGGATTTGTTAGTCCACCGGCTGCGATTTTAGCTAAAACCCTGTCCGTTGGCATTAAGAAAACTACTCTTTTAGCTCTTAATTCTAACCAAGGTGTTTTAGAAGCTTTAACTTTGGCAATCCATCCAGCATCAGTGTCTACACCCAAAACAAAATCTGGAGAAGCTACTGCGCCAGAAATAATAAATTTTACTGGTTGTGGAATAGCAAAACTTGCATTGATATAAATATTTCCACCATAAATATTACGCATGTAGTTAACCCCGGGATATAAAGCCTTAACGGCGTATATAATAGGGTCGCGTAACAATGGCACCTTTCCAGATAAGTTATCTGTATGACCACCTATTTGCATACTTAAACCATCAACACCTGCGGGCACAACAATTTTAATCAATTCTCCTGGAGCTGCATAAAAGCCTGTACTAAACTGAGGTTTTGGTGCAGCAGAAATACGTAAATTACTAGCTGTTTGGTTAACAAAGTTGAGATCTAGTGTAAACTCTTTATTTTGAATTCGAGGTTCTGATTGATCTACCAATCCAGGGAATAATCGGGCTTTATCATATCCGGAACGATCAACGTTCTTCATATTTGTATCAATTGATACGTTGGCCTGATTTTGTGATGCATCCACGTAACCATCTGGTACTTCAATACCATATTTTTTACAGGCCGTTAACCCTAAAACGATTGCTACAATCGCCGTAAAGTTCATATATCTTGTTAGTTTCATAGCTTTAATTAATTGTTACGTACATCAGTATATGATAATTTCCAAATCTTCCCGTCTAAATTCCAGCTGGTTAAGGGCGCAATTCCCATCCAGTTATAAATCTGAGAAGGAATATCGACACTGTTAATTACAACTCTATAACTAGCTGTAGTAATTAAAGGGCTAATATTTGGCGACAAATCTTCAAAAGAAGCTCTGGTTACAGCTCCGTTAGCTGTAAAATTGTTACCCTTACCAGAAAAATCTACAATGGTAGTTCCAGCAGTTTCATTCCCTGGCCACCATCCTAATAGATTAGCGAAATAAGGGCTGGTTGTCGTAATCTGCTTTCTCATATTTATGGCAAGGTCTTCATCAGCCATTGATACATTATATAGAGCTACATCTTTAATGATGATGTTAGTTAATTCGCTACCATTAAGTGCAATATCCGACCCAATTCTTAATGCTGTGGTATTATCAATGTTTCTACCGTTAATACTACCACTGTACATTTTCTTTCCATCAGTAAATAGTGCCAAAGTTCTAACACCACCTACAGTATATATCTTAAATGCTATAGAATGCCATATCCCATCACGAACATCGCCACCGCCAGGGCGAGGACTTCCACCCCAATCTAGCTGATATCCGTTTGAACCAAAAAGGAAGCCCCAACCTGTAGAACTCACACTGTTAAAAGCGTTTCTTTTTCCTAAAAACGTTGGATAAGAGTTGCCAGAAGTAGCATCATCCCTCATTTTAAACATAAAAGTAAAATCACCTGTGGTTCCAAAGTTACCCACACTAGTATTGCTTAAAGTTGCCATACCATTAGAACTTGCAGTAGCAACAAACCTTGGTCCGTAACCAACATATGGGAAAGAGTTGGCATCTGGCCTAGCTAAAGGCTGGGTAGAGAATTTCGTATTGTAATAAATAATAAAATTGTTTCTTGTTGGATCTCCATAGGCACCTACATCTCCGCTACCTGGAAATGGCGCTGCAGCTCCGCCTTTATTAGACGCAATAACCACCAACCAATTTTCCTTAACAAAGGTTGGCCTTGCTTTGAGCTCATTTATAATACTTCCGATGTAGCCATCCAATGTTGTAATTGCAGCCGTATAAGCTACATTAGTAGTCTCATAACCATTCGCGGCACCTTCTGTTTCTGCACTATGAAATTGAGCTACAATTAAATCTGCATCTTTAGTTTTTAATTCATTAACTAAGGCATCCTTAACGGCTAAATCCGATGTTAATGATTGTTTTTCAGTAGCATCAACAGCTAAATTTGTATTAAACGATGCACTGGAAGCGATAGATACCGTTCTTAATTTAGCATTAGCAGATTTTAACCTCGTGAATACGGTAGGATAATTTGTGAGGTCATTGCCGCTGAAATTCTCTGTTGTAATTTTGTGCTTTATATCATTTACGCCAGTAGTCATATTGGCCCAGGCGGTCGCATTATTAGTTGTAGTGGTTTGATAATCCGTCAATCCATCAAAAGTATAGATAGAATTACGAGCCAATGAGTTGATATTTGTTGGTTGTAGTGAGCTTACTGCATTACCTCTTACCCCATCTAAAATTAGGTATAACACCTTACGCTTACCTTCCTTAATGTTAGTGGTGTCGCTAGGATATTCGCTTCTTAAGGTATTGGGGAAATCTTTGTTGCAAGAGGTAAGAAATAGCACTATTATTAGACAGATAATGCCTAAACCATTTACTAATATCAATTCTTGCTTTCTATTTAGCTGTTTCATATTAAATATTTTTAAGCGTTAGTTTTTTAATGTAATACGAAGTATACTTTTGAAAGTTCGATTATCAAATCTTGAAATGTAACCTACCAAGGTAATTTTGGTATTAGCGCCAGAAGTGCTTTCAACCATTTTATAAATAGATCCGATAAATTGGCCGGTATTATTGTATCCAGCTGCTAATGAGCCATCGGCATTTAAAATCATAAACCCTTGTCTAACTACGCCATTGTACGTTTTGAAACTGCCAGAAACAATTATTTTACCACTATTCAGTTGCCCAGCGAAAGTTGGGAAGCCTAGTGTAACTGTACCAAAATTAAAGTTAGCGGTTAAACCTCCATCCAGATCTAACATGGCGACACCTTGTTTAGGAGAGTTTTTGAAGTTCTTAAATAAACCAGTAACCAAAATTTTATTGGTAGTAGCATTATAAGTAATGGCATTAATATCAGCGTCTGCACCACTTCCTACGTTAAATGTCTGGTCAACTGTTCCATCTAAATTGATACGAACAATGTGATTAGCAGGCAAACCATTAAACGTTGTAAAAGAACCCACCAACACCAATTTCCCATCAGGCTGTTGTATCGCATCATTTATAGAGCCGTTACCTGCCGCCGGACTTTGTTTAGTATTAGGGTTATAATGGAAGGTTAAGTCTAAATCCCCTTCATTTACTGGGTTAACTTCATTTAGTTTCAAACAAGCCATTTGATTCATTCTAACCACATCCAATACTTTAGTATCGTAGGTAGACCTTTCGTAAAAACGTCTGATATAACTTTGAAAATTTCCTACTACGTAAACCCGATTTCCATAAACAAATGATTTTACAATTGAGCCGGTAACACCACCATTAAATGACGGTACGGTATCCTTATTTTTCTTTAAATCATCAGGTGTTGGATTGATCACATCTATAACGGTACTATCTAATGTACCATTGCTATTCAGTCTGGTAATACTGCTGATATTAAAACGATTTGAACGTGTAGTATTAAAACTACTAAAAAGGCCAGAAACGATGTATTTTCCGCTATTTGTACCGGCAGATAAACGAGTTACACTCGTTAAAGGTCCGTTAGCGCCCTTGCCAAATGTAACAGATGTAGCATCGTTAGCAACAGGAGCCACATAGGCACCATTTGCGTCAATTTGTGCTATCCCCCCATTTGGTACTTTTTCAGTCCACTTGTTATCAAAATTATTAAATGCCCCAACTACAAAAGAATTTCCATTGGGTAATGAGGCAAGATCAAATATGGCTGCTCCACCAATGTTTCCGTTACTTTCGCGATAAGTTGCACCATTAACTTGTTGAAAGGAATCGTCTATGCTCACTTTTCCGTCGATCTTGAGAACAGGACCGAAGAAAGTTTGCTCCTTTGTGATAACAGATAAACCTCCAGTACTTGCATTATTGGGTACTTTTATACGAACTGTACTATCGGTTAAGCTTAATACCGTAGCCTCAATTTCATTAACATAAAACTTGTAATCACTTTCGTATTTTTTTAATCCTCTTACGAAAACTGTTACTTCCGATCCTTGCGTAGCAAGTGATGGATCGGGCAAAACATTATCAAACTTAACACCTAACGGCTGTTTACCACCAGCATAAGGATCCTCACCTATTACGTCTTTTTTCTTACACGAATAGATGAAGATAGCAATTGCCAATATTAGAATGAACTGACTAGAACGGGTTATATTTTTATA
>SEDG01000714.1 GCA_004295885.1 Pedobacter sp.
ACGCCAACTGCATTTACGCAACTCATTACCGTATCATCTAAACTCTGTTGCAATTTATTTTGGTCAACATCATGTTGATACTGCCCAACACCAATAGATTTTGGGTCAATTTTTACCAGCTCTGCTAGTGGGTCCATTAACCTTCGTCCAATAGAAACTGCGCCCCGCACCGTAATATCTTGTGTTGGAAATTCTTCTCTTGCCAAAGGCGATGCTGAATAAATTGATGCACCACTTTCATTAACCATGACTACCAAAACATCAGGGATTTTTAAACCACGAACAAAGGTTTCTGTTTCTCTGCCTGCAGTTCCATTGCCAATGGCAATGGCTTCAACTTCGTGTTTTTCGCAAAGCTGAGTTAATTGCCAAGCTGCATCTTTTAAATTTCCTTGTCCGGTATGTGGGTAAATTGTGGTGTTAACCAATAACTGACCTTGTCTATCTAAACAAACTACCTTACAACCTGTTCTAAAACCTGGGTCTATGGCTAGTACATTCTTTTGTCCCATTGGTGCTGCCAACAATAACTGACGAGCATTTTCAGCAAAAACTTTGATGGCTTCTTCGTCTGCCTTTTGTTTAATGGCCACTCTCAATTCTGTTTCCATCGCAGGGCGAAGTAACCTTTTATAACCATCTGTTATGGCCAATTGAACTTGGTCGGCACACGCATTTCTGGCTGTAATGAATTGACTTTCTAATAATTCTATAGCTGGCTCATCTGGAGGAAGAACATTTAATTTTAAAAATCCCTCGTGTTCGCCTCGCAACATTGCCAACACACGATGAGAGGGTGCAGATTTAGCACTTTCTTCCCATTCGAAATAGTCTTTATATTTAATCCCAACTTCATCTTTTCCCTTTACTAAAGCAGTTTTATACGTTGCCTTTTGCATAAAATGATGACGCATTTTAGTTCTGGCTTCCGTATTTTCACTGACCAGTTCCGCAATGATATCCCTTGCTCCTGCTAATGCTTCTTCTTGATTAGCTACTCCTTTTCTATCATTGATGTAAACTGCTGCTTCTTGTTCTGGGTCTATTCTACTTTGAGATAGAATACGTAATGCTAAAGGCTCTAATCCTTTTTCTTTAGCTACTGAAGCTCTTGTTTTACGTTTAGGTTTATAAGGCAGATAGATGTCTTCTAAAGCGGTAATAGTTTTTGCCTCATTAATTTGTTTAGCTAAAGCTGGAGTTAATTTTTCTAGCTCTGTAAGCGATTTTAAGATGGCTTCTCGACGTTTGTCAAGTTCACGCAGTTGTTGTGCTGAATCTCTAATTGCGGCAACTTGAACTTCATCTAAACTGCCTGTCGTTTCTTTACGGTAACGAGAAATAAAGGGCACGGTTGCACCTTCATCTAATAGGCCTAAGGTTGCGCTAACTTGTTTTATTGAGATATTTAAGGCGCTTGCGATGCGTTGAAAATGTATATCCATATTTGGGTTTAGAAGGAGCTAATTTAGGTAGATGATTACACAGATTAAAATGATATGATGTCTGGTTTTGCTTTACCCCTAAATCCACTGAAGGGGACTTTGACAATACCCTAAAGAATTGGCTAAACAAAAAATCCCCTAAGAAAACTTAGAGGATTTGTATTTTATATTTACTCCTCGACAAGCTCAGAGTGACATGACTATATTATTTATTAACGTACATTACTTCTTTAACGGCTTTAACAACTTTTTCTGCATTTGGTAAACTTGCTGCAATTAATGTTGGAGCGTATGGAAGTGGAACATCTGCACAAGTAACACGCAAGATTGGCGCATCTAAATGATCGAATGCATTTTTCTGAACGTTAAATGTAATTTCAGAAGAAATTGAAGCTAACGGCCAAGCCTCTTCTACAATTACCAAACGGTTTGTTTTCTTAACAGAGTTGATAAGCACATCACCTTTATCGCCATACATAACTTCAGATTCCATAAAAATAACTGGATCTGGATCATTAATAGCTGCTTTTAATAAACCTTTTGCATTATATGGAGTTGATGGAATTACAACTTTTAAACCTGGACAGTTTGCATACCAGTTCTCGAAGTTTTGAGAGTGCTGTGCGCCTAATTGACCAGCGTTACCTGTTGGACCACGGAAAACGATTGGACAAGAAAATTGACCACCGCTCATTGATAAAATCTTTGCCGCTCCGTTGATAATCTGATCTATGGCTACCAATGAAAAGTTAAATGTCATGAACTCCACGATTGGAATTAGACCATTCATTGCAGCACCAGCACTGATACCTGCAAAACCAAGCTCAGCAATTGGCGTGTCGATAACGCGTTTGTCGCCAAACTCGTCCAACATACCCTGACTAACCTTGTATGCACCATTATATTGCGCAACTTCTTCGCCCATTAAATAAATGTTCTCGTTTTTACGCATTTCTTCGCTTAATGCTTCGCGTAGTGCTTCTCTAAAAATAGAAAATTGCCGCATTTGCCATGGCATGTCCTTAAGGTGTCCATTGGGATGAATTATTCCCAGCGTTTGGTGGTCTTCATAGAGTTTACCTACTTCGCTTACATACACATAACAGCCAGTGCTCTTGGGGATATTTTTATCTTCAGTTGGCCAAAAGTGAATGGAAATTTCATCTCTACTAAAGATTAGATATCCATCCCAATTGCTATGAAAAGTAAAACCAAGTTTTTCTGTGTAGAATTTAATAGTTTCCTCAGCGTTTAGCGAGGCAAGTATTGGCGTTGCTTTTTTTAACATAAAAAATTATCAAGATTTGAGTATAAAGTATCAGGACAAATTTAAAAGACTATATATTTCACTATCTAGAAATTTACCTCGAAAGTAGAAATCTTCCGATGGTTTTACTTAATGCTTCTGAGATTATGCCTTTTCTCCAGTAATCTGGATGAAGCATATAGCCGATTTCAGCTCTGTAATTTGCCAAATTTGTTCTCCAGTAGCCAATCGAGCCAATCATTTGATGTGGATTTTCCTTTAACGCAATTACCCATGCTAAATGTAGTCCTTGCTTGCAGCCTTCGTTAAAGTTGGAAATAAAATCCTCTATTTCACCAACGGTCTTCTGTCTTTCCCTATGGATAAACCTCATCACCTCATCATTATTTCGCAAGCCGAATAAAGTTTCTGCATCAGAAATAGCATGAGAACGAAGAATTAATCTTTTTGTTTCTAATGTTGGAAAGGATGGGAAGTTGAGTTGAAGCATTTTCTACTTTGACAAATTTATATGCGACTGGTTTTAATTTGTCAAAGTTATTTTATTCTTAAACTTTGACAAACTATTTGGATGTTGAGCTAGAAGTTTGTCAAAGTGGCTATT
>SEDG01000715.1 GCA_004295885.1 Pedobacter sp.
CACCACTTATAAATCGCACCATTCACAGTTCCCTCAAAGCTTGGATAGACCATATCACACGCCGTGGAATTACATTTGGTTATAGCAAAGAGGGTATGCCTATGGGTTTAGTATCGGGCAAAAAAGTATATGTTGCGATGAGTTCGGGTGGTATCTACACAGATGAGCATGGTAGAGCTAATGATTTTGTAGCCCCTTACCTAAAATCTTTTTTAGGCTTTTTAGGAATGACAGACCTGACTGTATATAGAGCCGAAGGACTGCATGTTCCGGTTGTACAAGATAAGGCATTGGAAAAAGGAATTAATAGTATTGTGATTGACTGATCGCTCAATTGGTTTATTTTAAACAAAATGCTCAATGGTAAATTCCACTGAGCATTTTTAATTCAGCACAAATTACAATTTTTCCATTTTCTATCGGTATCCCTCTCGCCGAAGAAGCAATGTAATTTCGGCGGGTGGAGACACCATCCGATAGGCTAATTCTACTGAAGTGAATAACGATTATATTCTAACTTTGCTGGATGAAGACTAACATTAAGTTGTCACTTAACGACATTGAAAAAGCAAATCTAAAAAGGAATAAAGTTAAAATAGTTGAAGTTCTTAACTATGGAATTGACGAATTGGAAGTATTGCTAGACTCAACAACCGAAAGAGCAAAGGAAATTTACGCTTTGGCTGAGTTTCAAACAATTCCTTCAATTGGGATTAAATTTGCCGAAGATTTGGTGTTTCTAGGTTACTATTCGCTCAATGAATTAAAAAATAAGGACGGTGCAAAACTCATAGATGAATATGAACAGAAAAAGGGCTATTGGGTTGATCCTTGCGTTGAAGACCAATTCAGATTAGCAGTAAATTTTGCAGACACAAAAGACATCAGTAAAACCTGGTGGAGCTTTACCGAAGAGCGAAAAAAATACCGTCTCCAAGAAGGCTACCCAACCAACAGACCGAAAAAAGCGTGGCACGAAACAATAGAATATCAACGGAATGACAACCAAGGCAGTCACCCTTAATTGAGGATTTCAAGTCCTGAGATAGATTAGACGAGATTAAAAATCTCGACTAACGCAAAGCGACACTGCAATAATTTCGGCGGGTGCGGACACCAGCCGATAGACGAATCCGTAAACAAAAAATGGCTCGCTTTCCACGAACCATCTTTTTATGCTAAATACATCGCAATACGCTATACGCATTACGAAATCCTCTTAAACTCCCCTCATCACACCAATCTGCTTTCCAGCCCAATCTGGGAAAAGCACTTTATCATTGTGTATGCCTAAATGTTTATCAGCAACTTCGCTAAATACAGCTCTAAAATCTGTAGTTACAGCTAAATCCCTACCATCTTCTAAGTTTTCCTTAGCGAGAGGATTTACTAAACCATGAACCATTCCTCCACTTACACTATTACCTAAAATAAAGTTACATGAAGCTCTACCATGGTCAGTTCCTCCTGTTCCATTTTGCGCAACAGTACGGCCATCAGGCTTATAATTTTTAGTGTCGGTTTTCTCTAACATCTTAATGGCATCGAAACTTTCTTTGCCAGTATTTTTTAATAAACCAGAAGAAGTTTGGTCGTACAAGTCTTCGAAGCTTTTTGAAGCCATATTGGCACCTGCCTGATTTCCTTTTAATTGAATATTAAAATCTGATAAGTTTTTTATTGCAACTGCTGGATTATCTCCATAAAAAGACCTTGGTAAAGACGAAGTTAAACTCACGCCTTGGAAAGGTGTAGTTGCTGCATCATGACCTAATAAACCAACAGCCCTGTTTAACCAGCCACTTGCAGTTCCTTTGCTAAATGGCGTTCCAGATTCCATGTAATCTTGCGCATCAAAGTGCGAGCGTGTATTGTTTGGCGAACCAATACCATGCACAATCGCCATACGTTTCTCGCGAAACATAGGTTCGAAAGCACTCATAGCTGGATGTAATCCAAATTTACCATCCAAGTCAATCAATGGTTTATTTTTTCCGCCTTGCGCAGCTGTCATAAATAACCCTGGTCTAGCTGCCTTTAAATATTGGTCGGTAAACGGCGTTACTGCCATCAAACCATCCATTGCACCTCTTTGAAAGATGCATACCAATATTTTTTTCTTTTTAAATAACCCTGGCGTAGTTGTGCCTGCAACAGCATCAGCTAAAAAGCCAGGAATACCGCCTAAACCAATTCCAAATAATGCTAGTCCGCCTGCTTTGATAAAACCTCTTCTACTTGTCATGATAATTTTATTTACGTTGAAACTCTGGTGAACCTATAATTACACCAACAACTTGAGATAACATGGTGTTTGTGCCCGCCTTTTGCTGTGGCGTTGCATTTACTAATGCTTTTTTGCCTTTTCCTTTTTGAGCGCCATCATCCATGATATTGGCATCTTCATTTGCCATGGTATTCATTTGTTGCGGCGGCGTTGATTTCTGTGCAGCGTTTGCCACATTTTTTTCCAAATTCGGGTCGTTTAGCATTGGCTTTAA
>SEDG01000116.1 GCA_004295885.1 Pedobacter sp.
ACGCAAAAGCGAGAATTATTGGTTTTTGTAACAGATCTTTATCAGGAACAGGATGAGATTTTCACACTGTTAGATACCTTAAATACACTCAGACACGAGATCGTTGTCTTTCATGTATTTGCCAGAAATGAAGTTGAACTAGATTTTAAAGGTTATAGCACTTTTGAAGATTTAGAAACCGGACAAATTATACAGATTGATCAAGCGAAGGCAAGAAAAGATTACAAAGAAAAATTGACTAAATACCTTGAAGAGACTAGAATTAAGATGTTGGATAGGAGGATATATTACAGAACTGTATCTACAGATGAGCCTTTGGATCAAGCATTAAGAGATTTTTTAAAACAAAGGAGCAAGCTAAGGATTTAGATGAATTTATTATATCCCATTGGTTTATTGGCGCTTGCAGGAGTAATTATTCCTGTATTGTTACACCTATGGAATGTAAAACAGGGCAAAACCCTAAAAATTGGAAGTATCGCTTTATTAGGTGAAAACTCAACCTCAAGTTCAAAAAGTCTTAAAATTACAGACTGGCTTTTATTCATTTTAAGATGTTTGATTGTGATATTGGTTGCTTTTGAATTGGCACAGCCGTTCATCAAAAAAACAATTACCCATACTAAAAACACAGGTTGGATTTTAATTGATAGAAATCAGTTTCCAGCTATTTACAACACCGACAAACAAACAATTGATTCTCTTGTAAATTCAGGTTTCGAACTGCGTGATTTTAATTTAGGTTTTAATCAATTTTTCATAAAGGATAGTCTTGTTAAGAATGATAGAACAAATGATTTAAGTTACAGTACGTTACTTAGGCAATTGAACAAACAAATCCCGGCAGGCTACTCAGCTTATCTTTTTGCAGATCATCAACTGAAAAACTTTGATGGCGATTTACCTAAACTTTCCTTTAATTTAATTTGGAAGGAAGTTAAACAGGGAGATACCTTAAAAACCTGGCAAACCAAGTTCTTGGGCAAAGCTTTTGAAGGAAAATCTACTTCCATTGCTACAAGTTATACAACTGGTCAAGCACAAAATTTACCAACGGTTAAGGTATCAATTTATGATCCCAATGGCAATGATGTTAAGTATATTAAAGCTAGTTTAAGTGCGATTAGCGATTTTACCAAAAGGAAGTTTGAAGTTAACAACTGGAATGCTGCCATAACCGATGCCAATGTGGTTTTTTGGCTTACTGACGAGCCCTTTAATGCTGTTTTAAAAGCTAATGCGACTTTATTTAGTTATCAAAAAGGAAAGATTTTAAAGGTCAATTCTATTATGAATTTGGGAGAGGGTTCCGATCAGAAAACAGAGCTACATCAACGGATTGCTTTTGATAACCTACAAGGGAATACGATTTGGACGGATGGTTTTGGGGTACCGTTGTTGATTAAGAAAAGAGAAGCTGAGCTTAATCATTTCTATTTCTATAGTCGATTTAATCCCAATTGGGGAGATTTAGTATGGAATGCACAATTTACAAGAGCTATCGTTCCTATTGTTCTGGGTAATGAAAATATACAAGAATTTGGCTTTGAGGCTAACATTGCAGATCAGAGAGCGCTAGATCAGCAGCAACTGGTTGAGGCAAAAATGAATAAGCCTGGTACCTCAACATCGGCAACTCATCAAGACTTGGATCAGATTCTTTGGTTTTTGGCCTTTGTGGTGCTACTTATGGAAAGAATTTTATCGTTCAGTAAAAAAACGGAACATGTTAAAAACTGAAGGTAAAAATTGGATAGCAGGTTTTAGGGTAAAGATAATTGCGCTTTACCTCATCAAAACCATTTGTTTTAGTATTGGCTTTGCTTTGTTAACGATGTTGCTTGCCAGTTATCTTTCCATAAACCTGCTTTTAGTTTTTGTTATTACCTTTTTAGTCGTTTTTGTTGGGTTTTTAATCATGAAGCCCACTTGGAGAATTACAGATGGAGAAGTAGCCAAATACTTAAATGAACGTTTCCCAGCTTTAGAGGAAAGTGCAACTTTATTGTTGAAGCCTAAACAAGAGTTATCAGTATTAGAGCAGTTTCAAGTTGAAAAAATAGTTCAGGTTCTGCCAATTGCCAATAGTTTAAAACAGCCTTTTAAAAAGCTTTGGTTAAGTATTGGCTTTCTAGCTTTGGCTATAGCGATAGTTTTTGCATTTGATAGGTGGGTTACTTCTGCGATTAAAACTCCTCCTTTACTAATGAGTTTGCCTCCAACGGTTAAGGAGAATGTACCCGCTGAAATTAAGAATATAAACCTCCAAATTTCTCCACCCAATTATACAGGGAAAAGTATAAGGTCTCAGCATCAATTTACCATAAGGGCAGAAGCTGGTGCCCAGGTATCTTGGGATATCGAAATGAACATCAAGGTTAAAAAACTTCGCATCATATTCAATGACAAGGAAATTGTAGCTATGTCTAATGCTGGAGGATTGAACTGGAAATACAGTAAGGTGATTGTGCAATCTGGCTTTTATCAAGTGGAGTTTGATGGTAAAAAATCAGACCTCTATCAAATTGAAGTGATTCCTGATTTACCGGTAAACATTAAAATAATTCAGCCAAAACCACACACCACCATAGACATTGGGCAGCTTCCACGAGTAAATTTAAGTGTTTCATTACATGATGATTATGGCATAGCCGATGCTTATATCTCAGCAACAATGGCAAGCGGAAAGGGTGAAGGAGTTAGTTTTACAGAAAAGAAACTGAGCTTTAATGAAGGTTTTAAGAACAAAAAGGATGTAAACCTAAGCAAGTTACTCGACCTAAAGTTGCTTGGGATGAAACCTGGCGATGAATTATATTTCTTTATCAATGCGACAGATAATCACGGGCAATCGAGCCGATCGGATGTGTATTTAGTTTCGATTGTAGATACAACAGAGCTGATGAGTATGGATGGAGTTGCAAATGGAGTTGATTTGGTGCCAGAGTATTTCAGAAGTCAGCGACAGATTATAATTGACACAGAAAAACTATTAAAGGAACAAAGCACGCTTTCTGTCGATGAATTTAAGAATAGAAGTAATAACCTTGGTATGGACCAAAAGTTATTACGCTTGAGGTATGGCAAGTTTTTGGGTGAAGAATCTGAAACAGAGATTGGTGGTGATCATGATCATAAAGAAGGTGGTAAAGCTGTAGAAGAGAAATTTGGAGATGCACAAGCTTTAATGGACGAGTATGCGCACAAACATGACATTGCAGAAGATGCCACGTTTTTTGAGCCTGAATTAAAAATGCAACTGAAAGCGGTTTTAAATGAAATGTGGAGCTCAGAGCTTAGATTAAGGACTTACAAACCTCAAGAAGCGCTTCCGTTTGAATATAAAGCATTGCGGTTGTTGAAAGATCTACAACAAAAGTCAAGAGCCTATGTTGCCAAAACAACCATAAAAACGACCAAGTTAAAACAAGAGAAGCGTTTAAGTGGAGAGTTAGATAAAATTACGTCGCCAAGTCAAAAAGCAACATTCGAGCAATTAGATAAATCGGCAGGTGATTTGAAGATATTGCTGGCGATTTTAGAAAGTAGAAAACAAGGCAAGGTGTTTAGTTATGGAGAAAGGGAACTCTTAAGAATTGGAGAAGGTCAATTGATATTGGCTGCTGCTAATCAGCCTACATCTTATTTACCTGCTTTACAAAGTCTACGCAAAGTGAGCACGGCAAACAAGGTTGTTGTTAAAGATATTGATGTGGTGCAAAAAGCAATTCAAAAATTGTTAGGAATTGAAAGGTTACAGCCACAAGCAGAACGTGTTAATCCAGCCGCAAATTTATATCGCAGCTATTTTAATGACCTTAAAAAAATGGGGAAATAGCGATGGAATTTAATCTGATCATCATTCTTGTCTGTATCGCCTTTGCGGGATTCTTGATTTTTAAAGAGTTGAAAAGAAGCGATAAATCTAGGCTGATTTCGAGATGGATAGCTAGTGTTTTGATGGTTGCCTGTTTCGCGTTAATCATTATCCCGATCAATTATTTGGTGAAAAAGCAAGAGCCTGCGGGTGTTTTAAACCTGTTAACAGCAGGTACGGCCTTGGATACCATTGCAACTATAAAAGGTGCCAAATATGATTTAGACTCAACTTTATTTCCAATTAGAAAAAATCAAAAAATTAATCATATAGCAGAATTAGCTTATTATTTAAAAGAGCATCCAACTGTTAAGAGGATAAATATTTATGGTTATGGGCTTAGTGAAAATGAGCTGGAAACATTAAGAAATAAACAAATTTCATTTTATCCTTCAAATGTTCCATCAGGTGTTATTTCCGTCAGTTGGCAAAAAAAACTAAAAGCTGCAGAAAGTTTAAAGGTTCAAGGTGTTTATTACAATGGCACTAAGGAACCTGTTAAGTTAAAGCTTTATGGAATGGGCACAAGCCTTGATTCGGTAAATGTTAAACCTCATACTGAGTTCAATTTTTCTTTTATAAATAGACCTAAGCAAATAGGGAAGACAATATTTAATTTAATCGCCTCGCAAGGAAGCGATACCTTGTCCGTTGAACCCGTACCGTTTGAAGTAGAAAACAAACAAGCAATTAATGTTTTAATCTTAGCATCCTTTCCAGATTTTGAATATAAGTTTTTAAAGAAATGGTTGTATGAAAATCAATATGCAGTTGCTTTAAGAAGCCAGATTAGTAAGAATAAATACAGTACAGATTTCTTGAATATGAAAGCTGTAGATCTAAATCAGCTTAATCAAGCCCTGCTTAAAAATATGGATTTAGTGGTGATAGATGAGGCTGAACTTGCTGCAATTCCTGGTTCTGATAGGAGCTCGATTTATAATGCGGTAGATAATGGAATGGGTTTGATTATTCGAGTAAGCAATCCAAAACCTCAAGCTAACGCCCAAAACTTTAACCAGTATGAAGTGCCTTCTACAATAGAAAAACCATTGTCTTTAAGGTCGTCGGATCAGTTGAAGTTTAGTGATTTGTCTTTTAAGCAGACTTTGTTCTTAAAATCAAGTGTAAATAACCAAGCTTTAATTACAGACGAGACAGGTAAGATTTTAGTGAATAGTCGGTTAAGTGGAATGGGTAAAATTATAACTTCTACTTTTTCATCAACCTATCAATGGCAGTTGGCGGGCAAGCAATTTGATTATAGTGGCTTTTGGTCATTGCTTTTTGCTAAATCGTTAAGAAAGAAAATAGAAATTCAGTCCTTTGCCTTCGTGCCACAATTTCCATCAGTTGATGAGAAAACAAGGTTGATGTTGAGCTTGGCGGATAGTAAAACTCCTAGTATTTTAATAGATAGCGTTAAAATCAACCCGAGGCAAAATATGGAAATGCCATCAGAATGGGATGGCTTTTATTGGCCAAAAAACTTTGGATGGAAGCGTTTATCTAACAATCAAAAAACAGAAAACATTTATTTTTATAAAAATACCGACTGGAAAAGTGCGAAAAGCTTCGTCAAACTGCAGCATACAGCAAATTTTGTGGCTAACGAATCCATTAAGGCTGCCGAAGGTGTTGAAATTGAATATTTAGCTAAAGAAAGCATAAGTAAATGGTGGTTTTTTGTAGGGTTTTTACTGGCTATTTCTTTTTTATGGTATGAACAACGTTTTTTAGCTAAAAAATAATTGATTGAAACTAAAATGTTATAATTCTTATCAACATTCCTAAGCTAAAATAGCTACCTTGTTTATCGAACCGTAAAACTAAATCGCTTTGAAAAGAAAAGACTTTCTCTACTTATCAGGCATAGGTGCCAGTGCTTTGCTAATGCCAGATTTATCTGCCTTCGCAAATCCTATTGACCCTCTACAAGCCCTCGATAAAATAGACGTAAAAATCAAAAAAGAACTAGCTGATGTTGCTTTAAATGCAGCAAAAGCTAAAGGCGCAACTTACACTGATGTGCGTATTGGTCGCTATTTAAATCAATTTGTTTCTACTAGAGACAAACGTGTGCAAGGCGTAGCCAATACCGAATCTTTTGGTGTTGGTATTCGTGTTATTGCTAACGGATGTTGGGGTTTTGCCGCTACTAATACGGTAACCAAAGAATCTATTGCTAAAACTGCACAAGAGGCGGTTGCCGTTGCAAAGGCAAATGCAAAAATTCAGGGTGAGGCTGTACAATTAGCCCCTCAAAAAGGATTTGGCGAAGTAAGTTGGAAAACACCATTAGAGATCAACTCATTTGAAGTTCCCATCAAAGAAAAAGTTGATCTGTTATTAAATGTGAATGATATTGCGATACAGAATGGGGCTAACTTTGTTAATGCAGCCTTATTTGCTGTAAATGAGCAAAAGTATTTTGCATCAACAGACGGCTCGTATATCGATCAAGATATTCATCGCATTTATCCAACATTTGGCGTAACGGTTATAGATAGGGCATCAGGTAAATTCAAAACCCAATCAGCTTTAAGTTCGCCAATGGGTATGGGTTATGAATATATGAACGCCAGACCAGAGGATAAAGTAAGTGGAGTAATTACTCGATACAAAGGTAGGTACGACATACTGGGTGATGTGAAAGAAGCTACTCGTGTTGCCAAAGAAAAAATCACGGCAAAATCTGTTGAAGCTGGAAAGTACGATTTAGTTTTAGATCCATCGCACTTGTGGTTAACCATTCATGAATCTGTGGGTCACCCGACTGAGTTAGATCGCGTTTTAGGTTACGAGGCAAATTATGCAGGTACCAGTTTCTTAACCTTGGATAAATGGCAGTCTAAGAAATTCAAATTTGGCAGTGATAAAGTAAATATTATTGCAGATAAAACGCAGGTTGGCTCATTAGGTGCGGTAGGTTATGACGACGAAGGTGTAAAATGTAAACAGTGGAATTTAATTAAAGATGGAGTTTTGGTTAATTACCAAGCCATTAGAGATCAAGCACATATTATCGGCTTAACAGAATCACAGGGTTGCTGTTATTCGCAAGGATGGAATGATGTTCAGTTTCAACGCATGCCAAATGTTTCATTAGAATCTGGCAAGGCAAAGTTAAGTGTGGATGACATGATTAAAAATGTAGAAAAAGGTATTTACATTATTGGTGATGGAAGTTATTCTATCGATCAGCAACGCTACAATTTCCAGTTTGGCGGTCAGTTATATTATGA
>SEDG01000716.1 GCA_004295885.1 Pedobacter sp.
TTGATTTGCCTGAAACCTAAACGAAGTGCGCAATAATTCCCAGACTTTTCTTGTAAAATGTTATCCCAGTACGAAACGTTAATATCTACTTCTCTTACTTCGACGCCGTGCTTGCTGGCATCAATCACAATTTGTGCAGGTTGATAAAAACCCATCGGCATGGAATTAAGTAAGGCAGCCGCGAATACATCTGGGTAATAACATTTAAGCCAACAAGAAACATAGACCAATAGAGCAAAACTAGCAGCGTGACTTTCTGGGAAGCCATAACTTCCAAATCCTTCTAGTTGCTTAAAAACCCTTCTTGCAAATTCTTCGGTATAACCTTTTTTGGTCATTCCATCTACTAGTTTTTGCTCAAACCGCGTTACCATTCCCTTCATTTTAAAGGTAGCCATGCTACGGCGAAGTTCATCAGCCTCTGCAGGCGTAAAACCAGCAGCTACGATGGCTATTTTCATGGCTTGTTCTTGAAACAGTGGAACGCCCAAGGTTTTGCCTAATATCTCTTCCAATTCTTTTGAGGGATATTCCACTGGCTCTTCTCCGTTTCTCCTCCGCAAATAGGGATGTACCATATCGCCTTGTATCGGACCTGGTCTCACGATGGCCACCTCGATTACCAAATCATAAAAACAGTTCGGTCTTAACCTTGGCAACATGGATTGCTGCGCCCTGCTTTCTATTTGAAAAACCCCAATGGTATCGGCATGGCTTATCATTTCATAAACATTTGGGTCGTCTTCCTTATTGATAGAAGCTAGCGTTAAGTCTAAATCGTAATGTTTTTTGGCTAAATCGAATCCCTTTCGAATACAAGTTAACATTCCCAACGCCAATACATCAATCTTTAAAAAACCTAAAGCGTCAATGTCATCCTTGTTCCATTCTATGTTGGTTCTATCTTCCATTCGGGCATTTAGGATGGGGCAGAGGTCGGTTAACTTCCCTCTGGTAATTACAAAACCTCCTGTATGTTGTCCCAGCTGACGAGGAAATCCCATCATTTGACCCGTTAAGTCTAATACTTTTAAGAGTAATGGGTCTTTTGGATTTAGTCCTTGTTCGGTAATTCTGTTGCCCTCAAACCACTCGTCGGTAAATTCCCAAATAGAAGAAGACAATCTATTAATCGTGTCTACAGATAATCCCATCGCCTTGCCTACGTCTCTAATTGCCCCCTTTTGATGCAGTTGGGTAACGGTAGCCACAATGGCGGCACGATCGCGTCCATATTTGTTATAGATATACTGGATCACTTCTTCCCTGCGCTCATGCTCAAAATCTACATCAATATCTGGTGGTTCATTACGAGCTGATGAAATGAAACGTTCAAATAACAAATCGAATTTGGTAGGGTCTACAGAGGTGATACCTAGACAATAACAGATGGTAGAGTTAGCTGCAGAGCCTCGCCCTTGGCATAAAATCTTTTGTTCCCTTGCAAAACGAACAATGTCATAAACCGTTAAAAAGTACGAAGCGTATTTCAT
>SEDG01000717.1 GCA_004295885.1 Pedobacter sp.
AAGGCTAGATGTCATTTCTTAAAAACCATCCATTTGCAGTAGAAGCTCATTTCAAAAGTACAATCGTACTGACTTATGCTTTACCAAAAACGCAATTGGAAAGTTTACTTCCTAAGTGTTTAACCCTCGATACACACAATGATGAATGGGCCTTTGTAGCTATCGCTTTAGTTCAAACAGAAGATCTCCGACCAAAAGGCTTTCCAAAATTTATGGGTAATAATTTCTTTTTGGCAGGCTATAGAATTTTTGTGCGTTACACCAATAATGAAGGCAAGCGGCTAAGAGGTTTGTTCATTTTAAAATCTGAAACCGATAAAAAGAAAATGGCATTTTTCGGCAATATATTTACCCACTATAATTATACAGCTACAGACATTAACATATCAGAAACTAATGAAAACATAAAAATCTATTCTAACGAGTCTCATTTGACAATTGAATTAAGAAAAAATGAAAATGCAGATTTGCCAAAGGGAAGTGTCTTTGACGATTGGAAAACTGCAAGGAGATTTGCCGGTCCACTACCATTTACCTTTACTTATAACGAATTTAATAACGAAGTAACCATCATAGAAGGTGTTCGTCAAAATTGGATTCCCAAACCTATCGAAGTTATAAACGCAGAAGTTGGATTTATAGAGCAAGAAAAATTTAAAGGAGCAGTTTTAGCTAATGCTTTTATAAACGAAGACATTCCTTGTCATTGGAAAAAGGGTAAAACTGAAATATGGAAAGGGCTTTAAGAAAACCATTTCATGGTGTTTTAAACATCATCAGATTCAACTGGCATTTTTATGTTTTGGCTTTCGGATTAATTGCCTTTTTGATTACAATTACAGTTTTATTTCCCAACCAATTCAATTGGATAAGCTACTTGCTTATTCTGGGAATTATATTAGGCACAACATTATCATTGGTTGCCTCTTATTACATTTATGATCTATCGAATTTATATAGCTTGAATTGGCTTGATGACTTACCATTAAACAAGGAAGTGAGTTACTTAATATTAACGCTGGTTTTGACGAGACAAGTTATTTACTAAAGCAGAAATATGCTGGCTGCAACTTAACTGTAATGGATTTCTATAATTCAGCAAAACATACAGAAATCTCCATCGAAAGGGCAAGAAAGGCTTATCCACCCTATCCAAATACTATGCTGATTGAAACCACAAATATTGGTTTATCTGCTAAAACTATTGATTGTGTGTTTGTGATTTTAGCAGCACACGAAATTAGGGATATGCAAGAACAAATCATTTTCTTTAGACAAATGAAACAAGCCTTAAGAGACGATGGGAAAATTATTGTCGTAGAACATAATCGGGATATTTATAATTTTCTGGTTTACAATTTTGGTTGTTTTCATTTTTTTAGTCCAAGAAGATGGAAAGAGGTTTTTAAAAATGCTGGATTAGCATTAATGCAAGTAAAGAAGATTACCCCTTTTATAAATATTTATTATTTAACTTAACATTTTTCGACTAC
>SEDG01000117.1 GCA_004295885.1 Pedobacter sp.
AGCATTTTCTACTTTGACAAATTTATATGCGACTGGTTTTAATTTGTCAAAGTTATTTTATTCTTAAACTTTGACAAACTATTTGGATGTTGAGCTAGAAGTTTGTCAAAGTGGCTATTACACATCTTCCATTTTATCTTTTCCATTACATCTTATCTATTTCCCAAACAAAGTTTTATAAATAGAATACTTATAATTATCTGGAATAGCGCTGGCAACAAAATAAGGCGCTTCGAATAATTCAGTTAGTTTTTTCCTCAGCTCTGCTAAAAACGCAGGTTTAATTTCTTCGAGATAATCTCCAGTGAGATTCTGCCTGCCAGATTTAAACCAAATCCCATCCTTATTCATAGTTTTAACGATATAAAGATTTGGTTCTACACAAGTTTTTCCTGAAAATTGCTCATAGGCATAAGTGTAAAGTAAAGTTTGGATTAATGCCTTGTTGATGTGTTTTCCATCAGAATTAAAAAGTTCCGGAATATCTTTAAAAGTTAGCTTATCGCTACCAGTTTTATAATCAATAATTTTTGTAACCCCATCTTTAATATCCACTCTATCTATATAACCAAAAATCTTAATGCTCGCCTCTTTTCCATTAAGCGGGAAAGCAATTTCAGCTTCCACTTTTTGCTCTAAGCTAATGATGTTGAAAGGTGTTTGTTTTACATCTTGGTCTAAAATGATAGTGACATAAGCATCAACGATTGCCAAAACTACTTTTTGCATTCCTTTGTACTCGGGTACCTTATCAGGATTTTTAAACATCACAAAGTTGAAAGCTTTTTGAATAAATCCAGGAACTAATTTCCTTCGCTTGTTTATACGCTCTGCAGTTATTTCGGCCACTCGTAATTCTTGGTAGAAATATTCCATTACCTTGTGTAAAACCGAACCAATTTCGTTTGCCTCTACAACTGCACTAACTTCTTTTGGCTCTTTAATTCCAGCTATATAGTTGAAGAAAAAATCTATCGGATTAGAGATATATTGCGTTAAAGCTGATGGAGAAAGGGATTTCTTTTTATCTAAATAAACCTGCAACGCTTTCTGAATAAACTCATTTCCAGATTTTTCAATCTTAACTTCCTTAAAAGGTTCTGTTTTTACATCGAGGTTAAGCTCATTATATTTAAAGTCGAAGCCACTTTCAAACTCTAATTGTTTTAAAATCCTACTGGCTTCACCAGAGGTCGACTCGTCCGTTAAACTGTTATAGACAAAATTGATATCTCCTGCTCGTTGTAATAGACGATACACCATATAGGATGAAATGGCATCTAAATTTTCTAATACAGGCAAGCCATAAACTCGACGAATGCTATCTGGAATAAAGCTATTTCCAATTGATGACTTTGGAATGATTCCTTCATTGAAGCCTAAAATAACAACCTTATCGAAGTTCAAATTTCTAGTTTCCAACAAACCCATTACTTGTATACCTTTTAACGGGTCGCCTGCCAAGAGTGTTTTTGCATTTGATAATCGAGTTAAAACATAGTCGAGCACTTCTAACAAATAAGTGACAACATTCTCTGGTTTATCAATCTTTTTGTAGAAAACTTCAAACAATCCGCTTTGCTTTAACAACCGTTGATGCTCTATTTCTACAATGTTTTCATTTAGTAAAGCCGTCTGGATTTTATCCTTCATCTTTTGGCTCAAGCCAGATAAAGGATGCGTGATAAAAGCTTCTACATTTTTATAAGAAACAACACTGTTTTGCAACACTTCTAACTGACTGGTTAACCACAAATCTGCTAAACTAAAGATGCTTGAAGTAGCCAATGCAAAACCCATGGTAACGTTTAAGTCGATTTCATTGCCGTTATAATTTGTAGGTATGGTTTGTAAAGTTGGAATGAGCAGGCTTTCATCAGCTAAAACGACAACGGTTGAGCCGAGTTCTTCCGTTTTTTCATAATCATCAACCAAAATATGGTTCAAAATTTTTGCCTGTGCTGATTGCCCTTGGACTTTGAAAACATTAACCGAATGTTCGGCTGTTTTCATCAAACTTGCTTGGTCTTCGAACACATTTTTTAAACCCAGCTCGTTGATATTTTTTCTCAAGAATAAACCAGCTTCTTGTAATGGGTCGTTCAAATAATATTCATCCGCATCGAAGTAAAACAATGCTTTTTGTGCCTCTTGCAGTTGTGTAAATATTCTCGCTTCAGCGCTGCTTAAAGCGTTAAAACCAACAAAGACAATTTTTCCCTTTTCAAAGGTTTTTAAAAACTCTTGTTCGTTAATATTGCCTTCTGCCAACAGGCGATAAGCTTGACCGTTGGTAATGTAATCTTGTGCTTTTAATGTTTCGTGAAACTTGTGATAAAGTTTTGGCATTCTGCGCCACATCTTTATAAAAAGTTCTTGTTGTTTTTTATGTTTTCCCTCAGAATAGGAAGTCCAAAATTGAGCTAGGAATTCATACTGCTCTGGACTTAAATAATCGAAATCTTTATTAATGATGGAAATATCTTCCAAATCTTGATATAGCTTTTCTGCATCAACCAAATCACTATCTATCTGACTAAAATCACTTAAAATAATTTTAGCCAACGGAAAAAATTTATGACTAGAAATAGTCTCCAATTTCTCTTCTATTAATAGCTGATTATAGATTTTATGCAAAGTAAAAAACTGCAGATAAAAATCGGCAATCTTGTATTTTGTAGCGTTTTCGAAAAACTCTTGTATGGTAAAAAAAGACGGACTAAAAAATGGTTTCTGAATTATATCAGCCAAATGTTTCTGCAAATAAGCAGACGGCCTTTTATTATTAAAAATGATAGCACAATTTTGTAATTGTGACCCAAACTTCGCTATCAAATCTTCAGCAACTTCTTGTAAAAATGGTTTCATATTAGATTTGAGTATTGAGATGTGAGATTTGAGACAAAATGCTTATAGAATGAGAAATAATACTAAAGCGTATGTTATTAAATTTTGAGCAATTTTCCATTCCTAAACCAATTTTAACTTTCCACTAATCGCATAAAACAAATACGTTTTTACATTTTCAAATCCCATAGCCAACAGCAAATTTTTATAATTATCAATCTGCTCAATGTGTTTATCGCTCTCTTCTAAAGTGAATTTGTAATCCAAAATAATTACCTCATCATCAGTAATTAAAACCCTATCTGGGCGGTGTAATTTCCCTTTAGCATCGATGATACTTTTCTCAGTTATGCTTTCTGTTGCTTTGCTTAAAATTGCTTTCAAGTCGGCATTATTTAATACTTCTAGCACGGCAAATTTCAAATCTGATTGCTCTTCATATTGTACAATTCCCTGTAAAACTAATCCTGTAATGTAAGTTTCTACTTTTTTTTCTGTACTTGCATTTGCCAAGATATCGTGAAGTAACGAACCTTTTCGACCAGATTTTTCAATGTTGACTAAATGCCTTAAATGTTTCTCTTCTGATGGAACATACAATTCAGCCAACCTAGTTGTAGTTGGATAAGTAGCTAAGCGGATAAAATTCGATTCCTCAATCTTGTTTTCAATCTTCACATAATCTTCAATCGCATATAAATTATTCTCATTGAAATCGGCATCAAAAGTTAGATTTATTACGTCACCCATTGTAGATAATTTTGGCTCTTTTTTAGCCATCGTGGCGATGTATAAATAATCTTTCGACCTTGTCGTAGCTACATAAAGCATATTTAAAGCATCCATATTATTGTACAAAAGCTCTTCGTAATATGCTTTGGAGATGGATGAATTGGATAAATCTTCAGTGTATTTTAAAGGTATGCCTCGCAACTCTTTGTAAACGGTATCTTCTGATGAAACCCAAAAAGTGGAGTTCGCTTTTCCCTTTATTTCCCAATTACAAAACGGCACAAATACAGCTCTAAAGGCCAAACCTTTTGATTTGTGAATGGTGATGATTTGTATGGCATCAACCCCTTCTGGAGATGGCAATGATTTTTTCACCCCATCTTCATCCCACCAAGTTAAAAATGCAATAATTCCTTTCTCTCCCATCCTGCTTGCATTCGCTGTTAAATCTCTAAATGCTAACAAGTAGGGCAAGTGTTCGCTTAGATTTTTCAGGCCATAACTTTCAATTAAAATCTCTACCAATTCTGGCAAAGGCAACTGTAACCAACTTTGCCAATTTTCGCACAAAGTGGATGGAAGAACATTAGACAAACTGCTTAAGGAAACACCATTCAAGTTTAAATAGTGATTTGCATTTGGTTCTTTTCCTTGCAAGGAATGATACAGCGCAATACAATTTGCTTTGTATAATGCAGTTTGTGCATCAATTCCAATCAGCACTTTTAAAGTATTGATGATTAATTGTATGGCGGAGTTATTGGAAATTAACAAAGCATCGCCAGATAAAACTGGCAAATTTTGTTCCATTAATTGCTGAACAGTTAACATCGCTTCGCTGTTAGAACGAACCAAAATTGCAATATCTTTTAACGAATAATCCTGTTCATTTTTTAGGTAATTGATTTCATTGATGACATCAGCTAAAGCCAAATCTCTAAAAACAGTTTCTGTAAATCTAGCTTCATTTGGTGCGTCGTCTTTACCAAACTTTTTGATTTTTATCGTTCCACCTTTTAAGGTATTTGGCGCATTGTTTTGTGTAGAGCCAGCATAAATATCTGTAATAATTTGCTGGTAATTTTGTGCTTGCCACCAAGCGGAAATACTTTCTGGTTTACCTAATAAATTTTCGTTTAACTCGTTTTGTAAAGTCAGTGGAATTTGTTTGTAAAGAAAATTATTAAACGTGATGATGTTCTCTGTGCTTCGGTAATTTTCAGCTAAACTATCTTCTAAAACATTGTGCGCACCAACATCTACTTTAGCGTGTTTATGTAAAATATTCCAATCGCCATTACGCCAACGATAAATGGATTGTTTGGTATCACCAACAATTAAATGGTCGATAACATCTGGATTTGGTGTAGCAATGGCATTGGTCAAAAGCGACTTGAAACTTCCCCACTGACTAGTTGAGGTATCTTGAAATTCATCGAATAAAAAGTTGCGATATCTGTTGCCAACTTTCTCCCAAATAAACGAAGGATTATCTCCAGCATCTTCGGTAATTCCCGAGATTAATTTTTGCGCATCGCTGATTAAAAGGTTATCATTTTCTGCTCTGTATTGTTTTAGCAAAACTGCAATTTCTTGCATCAATCTTAGATAGTACAGATTTTTATTGAAAGCAATTGCTAAACTGTAATTTGGCAAATTTGCTAAAAAATGAGCCTTTATCTTCTGTAGGATAGGATTAATGGTATCATAAACTTCTGGCAGACTTACATTTTTTTGAAACCATTCCTCTGGTTCATCAATATATTTGAAGAGTGTTTCGAGATGGGAAAAATCGCCTCTGGCGACTAAAATAATTTTCTTTAATCCGTTTCTAGATTTTCCTTTTAGGTCGTCTGTTTCCACACCTAAAACATCCATTGCTTCATTAGCTTCTGTTGCCAAAGCAATTATTTCTTCTTCAAAATTTTTAATCTCTGCTTTGGTAACACTGATGTACTTTTTGAATAACTCATCGATGTTTTCCAATCCTAAATCTTCAACTGCAGTTTCAAAAATCTGAAAACGTTCAGAGAAGATTTCGCCAATTAAATTGTAGAGTTCTATTTTATAGTTCCAACTTTTATTATCGCCAATTCGCTCAATGGCCAAATCAATAATCCATTGTAAAAGTTGTTTGTTGTGGTCTAAAGCTTCGTCTAATTTGTTCACCAAATCATCTTTCACTTTATCATAATTCATCTCTAAATTATAATCGGCGTTTAAGCCTAATTCAAAAGCAAAACCTCGAATAACTTTTTGCACAAAACCATCAATCGTGCTAACCGAAAAACGACTGTAATCGTGAAGAATTTTACGATATATTTTTTCAGCTTTAAACTGTAATTCTTGTGCACTAAGATTTGGATAAGCCGTTAAAACCAGCTTCCTATAATCTTCAATTTTTTGAGCAGGTTTTCCTTTTGCCAAGCCAACCAAAACTTCTAAAATTCTGGTTTTCATTTCTTCTGTCGCCTTGTTGGTAAAAGTAACCGCTAAAATTTCACGGTATTTATTTTCGCCACTAAAGAGCAAAGTGAGGTAATGAGCTGTTAAACTAAATGTTTTACCAGAGCCAGCAGAAGCTTGAAGTATTTTGAGTGGTTTGTTTGCCATATAATTCCCTACGGATTAAACTTACAAAATTTAAACCCGTTCAGAAATTCAAGATTTCAACAATTAAGCAATAACTATCGCTTTTTATTTTTCCTTTTTTCTAATGCTTTATGGCTAATTCTTGTTGGGCGTTCGGCCATTTCTATCGGGTAACCCAATAAATCTCTAATCACCACAGAAGCGCAAGTGCCACCAAATGCTGCAGGCAGGTAAGAAACTGTTCCGTAGGCAGATTTCTTGAAGTTGCTTCCATCAGTCATAATCAGCGATTCTTTTTGCATCTCTTCCGTAGAAAAAACAGCTTTGATTTTAGAAGCATTTGGAGATTTATTTAATCTCTTGCGAACATAACTTGCAAACACACATTGATAGGTATTAGGCAGCATGGTGATTTTAATACTCGTTGGATCAAGTTTGCCACCAGCACCCATAGAACTTACAATTGGAATATTTTTTTCAAGTGCCGAAGTAAGCAAGGTGAGTTTTGGCTTTACACTATCAATGCAATCCATCACGTAATCGAACTTGTTTTCTAAAAGTTCTTGGCATTTTTCAGGAGTTAAAAAGGAGTTGATAACATTCAGTTTTAAGGCTGGGTTTATAGCCAATAAACGCTCTTTCATTATTTCAGCTTTACTTACCCCGTGATTAGTGGCCAAAGCGGGCAGTTGCCTGTTTCTATTAGTCGGATCAACCACATCACCATCAACAATTGTCATTTCTCCTATGCCCGACCTACAAATAAATTCAGCTGCAAAAGAACCTACACCACCCAAACCAACAACTAAAACGTGTTTGCTTTGTAGTTTTTCTATTCCTTCATCCCCTAAAAGTAGCGCAGAGCGAGAAAGCCATTTTACGTCAGACATAGTTTAAATTTTACCACAGATGAAAAGAATGAACACAGAGATATTTTTTATCCGTGTTTATCTGTGCAAATCTGTGGTTGTTTTATATTAGATTTAATTTTTTCCAGTTGGCAAAAATAAAAGCTTTAAGCTCATCAACCGTACATTTTTTTATTTCCGCAACTGCGTGATAAATTTCTTCAATAGTTGTTTCCGAATCATCTGTCTCCAATAAGAATTCATTAAGTTCCGCAATCAGCTTTGTTGCGCCAGAATTCTCTTTTAAAACAGCAGCGCCGAAGGAAAGATAAAAACCTTTAGCCACCAACCGCTTACCAAGCTCTTCGTTTTTATTGAAACCATGAATTATCATGGGAACCTTAACCTTCAATTTTTCCTTAATTGCCATGAGCTCATCGAAAGCTTTAACACAATGCAAAATTAATGGCTTCTCGAATTCTTCAGCTACAGCAATTTGCCATTCTAAAATCAGAAGCTGATTAGCTATATTTTCTCCTTTTAACTTATCCAGCCCACATTCACCAATCATTTTAACATTATCTTGCTTCGCCAAAACGGTTAGGTATTTCATCTGCAATTCCAATTTATCAATTGTTGCATACCAAGGGTGAAGTCCAATTGAAATCGGTTTTTTCTTCGGCATTGCCAAAAAGATATCCTCTGTTAAAGACAAGCTTTGGATACTTATAACCCCACTTTTTGTGGCCGTTTTATGGGTATGGATGTCTAAAAAATCAATCACTTTGCAAAGATAAGCTTTTGTATATTTGTATAAGCTCTGTAAAGAATTAGTGAATAATCTATAAAATTAGTAGTCTTTATTATCTTTGTCCCTATAAAACAAGAATATGAAAAAAGTCCTTCTTATTGTCGCTTTAGCCTTTTTATCAACATTAGGTTTCGCACAAACAGCAGCTACAAAACCAGCTGTTACTATTTATAATCCGAAAGCAAATGCACAGGCAGACATAGATGCTGCAGTTGCTAAAGCTAAAAAGGAAAAGAAACATGTGTTTATTCAAGTTGGTGGCAACTGGTGTATTTGGTGCATCCGTTTTCACGATTTAGTAGATGCTACGCCTGCTTTAAAAGAGCTGTTAAATAAAAATTACGAAACCGTTTTGCTAAACTATAGTCCAGAAAACAAAAATGAAGCTGTACTTAAAAAATTAAGTTATCCAGGACGTTTCGGATTTCCTGTATTTTTAATTTTAGATGGAGATGGAAAATTAATCCACACACAA
>SEDG01000718.1 GCA_004295885.1 Pedobacter sp.
GCAACCCATAATACTGGCGAATTTGGCAAGAAGAACAATACGATGGTACTCAATACTGCACCAATCAAGAAAAATGGTTTCCTCCTACCCCATCTCGGGCTCCAAGTTCTATCACTCAGATAACCAATTATCGGTTGTACCAATAAACCAGTTAAAGGTGCAGCGACCCACAAAGCAGGAATACTATCTTGGCTTGCTCCTAGAGTTTGAAAGATACGAGACATGAAACCACCTTGCAACGCAAAGCCGAATTGGATGCCCAAAAAGCCAAAGCTCATGTTAAAAATGCTCCAAAATGAAAGTTTTGGTTTGCGAGAAAAATCGGTCATAGTTTATTTGGTTAGTCTTCGACTACACTCAGACTGACAATCATCCTGAGCATAGTGGAAGTATTAAAATTCTAGTATTATTGCGCTTGTTGCAGGCATATTTACGTTTAGCCCACTATTTATATTATCGGTTTTAAATTGAGTTTTGCTTAACAAATCAGTAAAGGTCGCAGCTTTGCCTTCTAAATTAAATGCGGCCAAAACGTCCTTAGGAAGATTTACGTTCAACTTTGTCTCTTTTCTATTGAAATTAGCCAGTACTAAAACGCGTTTATTTTCGGTATACCTTAAGTAAGCATAAACTCGATCATTAAAACCTGTTGATGATTTATTAGCTTGTAAAAGTTCGTAGAAATTGCCGTTTGATATGGCTTCATTCGTAGTAACGAGATTTAAAAGTTTACTGTAGAACTGACGAAGATTTTTTTCGTCGTCACTCAATTTACCACCATCGAAGGCACCATTATTCATCCATTTTTGGTGGTTTGGTACTCCCCAATAATCGAAAATTGTCGAGCGACCATCATCACCTCCAAATCCTTCCGCTCCATTTGCGGGTTCACCAACTTCTTGCCCGTTGTAAATCATAACTGGACCAGACGATAAGGTTGCTGTTACAACCATTCCAGGAACACCATACCAAGCACTACCTGCAAAATCTTTTGAAGCGATTCTTGTTTCGTCATGATTTTCTAGGAAACGCAGCATGTGTTGAGAAAAACCATTGCTTTCTTTTTGCCACACAAAGCTGATATCTTTAACTGTAGCTTTCTTATCGTTCATCATTAAACGTTTCAAGCCATCGTATAAACCAACTTTATCATACAAATAATCAAACTTTCCGTTAACTAAAAAGTTCTTGTATTCGTTTCTATCGTAAGCTTCGCCTATAAAAACCAAGTTGGGATATTTCTTTTTCAAATCGCTGATTACCCAACTCCAGAATTCAACTGGCACCATTTCGGCAACGTCACACCTAAAACCATTTACCCCTTTTGATGCCCAATATGCCAAAATCTCTCTCATTTTTTTCCATACCGGAGGTTGAGGCATAAAGTTCTTCGCATTGTTATGCTGCACATCTAAGCCATAATTTAGCTTGATGGTCTCAAACCAATCATCCAATTTCGGTGCGTGATTAAATACATTATTTCCGGT
>SEDG01000118.1 GCA_004295885.1 Pedobacter sp.
ACACCTTCACCTTTAAAACAAAAAATTGCCATACCAAATGCTGGTAATCATGTAATTGGCTCAGCTATTACCTCTAAAGATATTTTGGGAGTTGAGCATGCAATGGATGGGTTTATAGCCGACAGACTAAAACAAAAAGATTAAAGATATCACAACATTACTTTGTGTCCTTTGTGTCTTTGCGGTTAATTTTAGAAAAACTATGGCAGCATTTAAACCACAGGATAGTCCCGCCATACACTACAATCTTTTTTGTCCTTCGACAGGCTCAGGATGACAAAAAAGTATTTTCGTTCCTGTCGGGTTTAGATAACAAAGGAAGACGCTAGAATATAACACTCATCAAACTATATGATCCTTATATTAATTTTTTTTCTTGGTAGCATCACTTTATTGATTTGCTATGGATTTATAAAGAATTATTATTTACAAGATAAATATGAAAATTTAATATCAAAAAAATTTCATTCGATCGGTTACAAAGTTCTATCTCTAAAGACAGTTGAAAGGCCAAATTTCATTATCGAGAGGGAAATTGTTGGAACAGAACTTTTGAATCCATTTCCCATTATTACTACTTATAGATTTGTTGAACTAGAAAATATTCTAAATGAAAAACATTGCGCATTCGTTTCAATCGAAAGGATTTTACATACAAAATTAACTTTAAAGTACTTTTTAGATGTAAAAGGAAATGAAAACTATAAAGAATTAACTTAATTCGTTGATTAACAATGAAACACTATTTTGAAGCAAAAATCTATAAAATAGGAATCAATTGGGCAGTTGATGTTCCTGCTGATATAACCGCTCAATTAAAGCGGGAAAAAGGTTACATCAGAATTAATTGCGTCTTTTGCGATAGAGCAGAACGAAGTAGAAATAATAAAAATGTACGCAATGCCGAAAATACTTTCAGACATACTTGACAAGGAAAAGTTAAATGATAATTTTAATGCACTAAGTGAAGCCAGAAAAAAAGACATCCTCAAATATTTAAGCTTTATAAAAACTGAAGAAACAATGATGAAAAACATCAATAAGTTAATCAAACAGCTTAAAAGGAAGGATAAGAATGTGAGGATACCTTAGGGCTTAACCCTTCATCGCCTTGCTAGGACAAGCAAAATCAGTCCTTTTTAAGTTAGTTTCCTTAAGAGCGGCGTAACCGCCAGCAACATCTATCACATTTTCTATACCACGAGCTTTTAAAATAGATGCCGCAATCATAGAACGATAGCCACCTGCACAGTGAATGTAATAAGTTTCATCAGGATTAATTTCACCTGTCCAATCATTAATATAATCTAAAGGACGAGTTAAGGTAGCTTCCAAATGTTCGGATTCGTATTCCCCTGGTTTACGAACATCTAATGCATAGATATTTTCATTTGCATTTAAAGCCCAAGGCGCAAACTGTCCGTTTAAGCCGATATTTATTGAATTAGGGATAAATCCCTTCGCAAAAACTTGAGGATCCCTAGTATCCAATACCAAAGCGCCAGTTAAATTAGCGACACTTTCAAACTCTCTGGGAGCCAATGAAACTAAACCCTTTTCAAAAACCTCATCAATACTTTCATAGCCGCCTTTATTCAAAGCTACATTTTTCGCAAAATATTGCGGAGGAGGCAAAATCCCGTCGGTTACCTCTTTAATAAATTGTTCTTTTGTAGTCGCCTTTAAAGCATAATTAACCTCTTTTTGGTGGCCCAAAGTATCAAAGGTTTCTTTGCTCATACTCTTACCACAGGCGGAGCCAGCACCATGAGCTGGATAAACTATTAAATCATCTGCCAAGGGTTTAATTTTTGTATCTAATGAATCATAAAGCAAACCCGCTAAATCATCCATTGTTAAATCTCCCTTTTGAGCTAAATCTGGTCTACCCACATCACCAATAAAAAGTGTATCGCCAGTGAAAATACAATAGTCTTTTCCGTTTGCATCAGTTAGCAAATAGGTAGTAGATTCAAGTGTATGACCAGGTGTATGTAATGTTGTAATCGTTAAATCGCCAATTTTAAATTGTTCGCCATCTTTAGCAATATGCGATGGGAAGTCGGTTTTTGCAGTTGGACCATAAACAATTGTAGCTCCAGATTTTTCAGCCAAATCTACGTGACCAGAAACAAAATCTGCGTGAAAATGAGTTTCGAAAATATATTTAATAGTCGCACCGTTTTGAGCTGCCTTTTTTAAATAAGGATTTATTTCACGTAGCGGGTCGATAATAGCAGCTTCGCCGTTACTTTCTATATAATAAGCCGCTTCGGCTAAACATCCTGTATATATTTGCTCTATTTTCATTTTCGTAGTATCTAGTACTCAGTACCAAGTATCAAGACTTGGTATTCCTCACAAAAATAAGCTTATAAATTTAGAAGCAGAATGATTTTAGTCATAATTACCGCAATTTTACTTTTGATAGATTTGAGATACGAGATGGGAGATATGAGACCCAAACAATGCTTAACAATAAAGCAATCTGAAAATTTAACAATATGATTAATTTGTAAGCTCTCCAGCAATAGAAATCTCTAATAATCTCTTTACTTCAGCTATGCTTAAGTTTTGCCCCAACAAATACATCAGCTTTGTAACAGCAGCTTCAAAAGTTAAATCAGAACCGCTTAAAATTCCCATTTTTTGCAGTTTTCTACTGGTTTCGTACAAGCCTAATTGCACCGAGCCTCCTTTACATTGAGAGATATCTAATATGATTTTATTGGCTTCAATAGCTTCTTTTAAACAAGTGATAAACCAAGGTGCCGTTGTTGTATTTCCTGAGCCAAAAGCTTCTAGAATTATTGCTTCTGCATTAGATTCTGTTATTGCTCTTACTGCATTTTCTGTTATACCTGGATACATTTTCAATACCCCAATATTTGCATTGAATGAGGTATGAATTTGAAAAGGTTGAGTTGGAATCGGTAGAATGTAGTTTGGATAAAAATCTAAATTCACCCCTGCTTCTGCTAAAATGGGATAGTTTGGAGATGAAAAAGCCTCAAATTTTTCTGAGTTATATTTAATGGAACGATTTCCCCTAAAAAGCTGGTAATCGAAATAAATACACACCTCTGGAACCATCGCTTTGCCATCCTTTTTAGTCGCAGCTATTTCTAAAGCAGTGATTAAATTCTCTTTAGCATCTGTTCTAATTTCGCCGATTGGCAACTGCGAACCGGTTAAAATAACAGGCTTAGCCAAATTTTGCAACATAAAACTCAATGCAGATGCCGTGAACGACATCGTATCTGAACCATGTAAAATAACAAATCCATCAAAGGCATTGTATTTTTCTTTAATCAGCTCTGCGAGTTCTGCCCAAACTTCAGGGTTCATATTAGATGAATCTAGAATTGGTTCAAAAGAGTGCACAGAGAGTTGATAATCTAACCTGGCTAATTCTGGTACATTATCTTGTATTTGTTCAAAATCAAATGGAATTAAGGTGCCTGTTTTGGCATCGTTAACCATCCCGATGGTACCGCCAGTATAGATGATGAGAATTTTGGTCATACAGTTCAAAGATATGGATTTTTACCACAGAGAAAAGGAGAATCCACAGAGGACATAGAGAAATAGTTGGGGACAAATTGGTTAATAGAATACAAGTCAAGATATGGATTTTTACCACAGAGAAAAGGAGAATCCACAGAGAACATAGAGAAATAGTTGGGGTTGGTTAATAGAATACAAGTCAAGATATGTATTTTCACCACAGAGAAAAGGAGAATCCACAGAGAACAAAGAGAAATAGTTGGGGTTGGTTAATAGAATACAAGTCAAGATATGTATTTTCACCACAGAGAAAAGGAGAATCCACAGAGAACAGAGAGAAATAATTGGGGATAAATAGGTTTATAAGAAATTAAAATCCGTTAATTAATCTTTTTATGCCATCTTTCAATCTATAAACATTGAAATTGATTAGCAATCCAGATTGATATTTTCCGAGCTTCATATACGTTAATGTTTGTGCAAGATGTACATCATTTAACGCCACAACACTTTTTAGTTCAACAACTACTTTATTCTCTACTAATAAATCTATTCGATAACCACAATCCAACTTTATTTCTTCAAAAACGATTGGCATTGCTTTTTCTTTCTCTACAATAAATCCTTGCTTACTAAGCTTGTAAAACAAACATTCTTTATAAGTATTTTCCAGTAAGCCAGGGCCTAAAGCAATATGCACTTCCATAGCTGCACCAATTATTCCTCTTGTTAAAAAATCTTCAGACATTTTACAAGCTACAAATAATTACAACAAACTGGAAAACAAATAGTTAATTAACTAATAGTTAATATCATATTCCTCTCTTCTCTGTGCAAAACTCGGTGACCTCTGTGTTTACTAAACTCCAAATATCCTCCTCGAATTCTCTGTAGTAACCTCGGCCACCTCATCTAAACTTACTTTATAGATATCTGCTACTTTTTGAGCGATGTGAATTAAATAACTACTTTCATTTGGTTTACCACGAAATGGAACTGGAGCCAAATATGGCGAATCAGTTTCTAACACGATATCTTTTAACGATACGTTTTCCAACACCACATCCAATCCAGCTTTTTTGTAAGTAACTACCCCTCCAATACCTAAATAAAAACCCAAATCAATTGCCCTTTTTGCTTGCTCCAAATTACCGGTAAAACAATGAAAAATACCTCTTAACTTCTCATCTTTCATTTCATCTAAAACTTCAAAAGTCTCATCAAAAGCTTCACGGCAGTGAATAACAATTGGCAATCCTAATTCTTTAGCCCAATTTATTTGTTGTTTGAAAGCATCTTGTTGTATAGCCAAAGTAGTTTTGTCCCAATATAAATCAATCCCGATTTCGCCTATAGCATAAATTTTTCTATTAGCTATGCTATCGTAAATTAAGGGCAATTGTGTTAGGTAATCGTCTTTTACATCACAAGGATGCAAACCCGCCATTGCAAAACAATTTTCAGGATATTTTGCAACCAAGTTATCAATCATCTCAATAGATTTCACATCAACATTTGGAAGGAAAAGTCGTTTTACATCAAAAGCAAAACATCTATCCATTAATAATTCCTGTTTCTCTAAATCAGTTTCGTAATATAAATGAGTGTGGGTATCTGTTAAAAGCATATACAAAGGTATTTTATATTTCTCAGCATTGCTGAAAATTGGGCATAAAAAAACCCTGTCCATTTAAGAACAGGGTTTAATATTTTTTCCTAATTTAATTATGGTTTTGTTGTCACCACTGGATTTACTGGAGCAGGAGGAGCAGGCTGACCTTTAATGATGTTTACTACTTCAACATCAAAAACAACTGGTGCATACGGACCAATACCGCCTTGTGGACTACCTTGCTCTCCCCATCCTAATTTAGAAGGAATAACAACTGTGATTTTGCCACCTTTACCAATTAAGGTTAAAGCTTCTGTAAAACCTGGAACAGTTTGTCCTTGTACCATTTTAGTTGGGCCATAAGGTTTACCTGGTTGCAGTTTACCTGCTTCTTTAGCTTTTTTCTCATCGCTAGTGTCAAATAACTTGTATTTACCTTTAGCGTCTTTTTTAGTTAAAGTTCCAGTATAGTTTAATAATACTGTGTCTCCCATAGCTGGTCTGTCAGCACTTCCTGGAGCAGTAATCACATAATTTAAACCACTTGGAGTTGTTTTAACTTTTAAATTGTTATCCGCAATATAAGTTTTGATTTTTCCTTCTTCAGCACCTTTAATTTTGTCTAAGGTAGTTTTGTAATCTGCTTGGAAAAACTCACCAGCTCTCTTTTGAAAAACCGAATCTGCTTCACCTGCTTTTTTAGCAATTACTTTTTCAATTTTAACTGTAAAAGTGATGTATTTATCATTTTTAAACTGCTCTGGCTTAGGGTTTTTAGTATAAAAAGCCATAGTATCCAAATTCACTTTAAAAGTCGCACTATCGCCTTCACCGAACATTAATAAAACATCGTTAATATCACCAGCATAAGTTTTTGCTTGAACTGGGAATATTTGAGCCATTTCGTTATCATAAGTGCTTGCTAAAACAGAATCTTTATCATTTTTCTGAACAAAGTTCATTTTAATTGCATCACCTACTTTAATTTTTTCTTTTCCTTCAGAATGATGAATTGTATACAACAAACCTCCTGGACCTTTTTTCTCTCTGTTGCAAGAAGCTAAGCCTAATGTAGCCGCTAAAAGAATTACTAAACTTTTTTTCATTATGTTTTATTTGTTTTTAATTTGGTTGAAGAGCTTTCTGCTCATCTTTTTATTGTAATAATTGAGTTTTATATTCTGGTAATATCGATTTAAATTCGGCTATTGTATCTGCTAAATTCTTATCAGATGCTCCACCTGCAGCATTTCTGTGCCCACCACCTGCAAAGTATTTTTTACAGATTTCGTTGGCTGGAAAATCGCCTGTAGAACGCAAAGATAATTTAACTTTATCAGTTCTTTCTATAATAAATGCGGCTAACTTAATTCCGTTGATAGACAGGGCGTAGTTTACAATGCCTTCTGTATCTCCAGTTGCAATATCATAATTTTTTAGCTCTTCTGCCGATACTGTAATTATAGCTACATTAAAATCTCTAAGTATCTCTAGTTTGTTCGTTAAACAGTGACCTAAAAAGCGTAAACGATTTTCAGATGCATTATCATACACCAACTGATGGATTCTCCAATGTTCTGCTCCCAAATCAATTAAATCTGCCGCAATGCGATAAACTGCTGATGTTGCCGATGGAAAACGGAACGAACCAGAGTCTGTCATGATACCTGTATAAAGACAACTAGCTACATCTTTGTTAACTAACTCGCCTTCATTAAGCTCGTTGACTATAAAGTCGTAAACCAATTGAGCGGCAGCACAAGCATTGATATTCCAATGGCGATAATCATCAAAATCTTCTGGCTCTAAATGATGGTCAATCATTAATTTAAGCCCTGATGCCTGACGAATATGCTCTCCTAACTCATTTATCCTGCTTAAGGTATTAAAGTCACAGCAAAAAATTAGGTCAGCCTGATTAACTAATTCGATAGATTTTTCTTCAGCCTCTGTGTATATAATTACATCAGAGTTGTTTGGCATCCAATGTAAAAAATCAGGGTAATCTGTTGGTGTAATTACACTTACATGATGCCCTTTTTGAATTAAAAAGGCATATAATCCCAAAGATGAGCCCATAGCATCGCCATCTGGTTTGTGATGTGTAGTAATCACAATCTTTTGTGGCGTAGCCAATAATGTCTTTAGTTCAGAGATTGATATCATAATTTTTCGCCTGCAAAGCTAATAATTTTAGGTTTAATTGAGTGCTTTAATTCAGGAACCTTTAATATTAAGTTAAAGATTTGTACTTTTGCAAAAAATTTGATTAAATATACAATGAGTACAAATAGAACATTTACAATGATTAAGCCAGATGCAGTAGCAAATGGGCACATTGGCGCAATCATAAACGACATTACCGCAGCTGGTTTTAAAATCATCGCATTGAAATACACAAAATTAACGCCAGAAAAAGCTGGTGAATTTTATGCAGTTCACAGTGCTCGTCCTTTTTATAATGATTTAGTAAGCTTTATGTCTTCAGGACCTATCGTTGCTGCGATCTTAGAAAAAGATAACGCTATTGAAGAATTCAGAACTTTAATCGGTGCAACTAACCCTGCCGAAGCTGCTGAAGGAACTATCCGTCAGAAATATGCAAAATCCATTGATGCAAATGCAGTTCACGGTTCTGATTCTGATGAGAACGCTCAAATTGAAGGAGATTTCTTCTTTGCTGCTGACGAACGTTTCTAAGCAAACTATCAGTTAAATTACATACATAAGCACCTCATTAATTTAAGGTGCTTATTTTTTTATTTATATTTCGACCTTAAAATAAAAGAATGAAAAGAGTATTAATAACAGGAATGATAGCTGTAGCAGGTTTCAGCGTAAACGCTCAAACAGTTGCTAAAAAAACTACCGCTGCTAAAAAACCTACAACTGCTGTAAAAAGCGTATCAAAAATAACCGCGAATAAAGCTCCATTGTTTAAAAACACATTAGACTCTGCAAGTTATGCCTTAGGGATTAATGTAGGTAGCAGCTTTCAATCAGGTGGTTTAAAAACCATCAATTATGAGTTGTTTAACAA
>SEDG01000719.1 GCA_004295885.1 Pedobacter sp.
AAAGACGGGGTGATTCATAAAGATTCGGTAAATAAAGCAAACGGCAAGGAATACAGAGAGCAGATTTTGGCCTATATGAAAACCAAGGGCTTTAAACCTCAACAAGAATTATATCGTCAATTTATCAGTCAAAAAATATTAAGGGCCACTTATACCAATAACCAGTTACAAGAACTGATGACAGATTTTTGGTTCAATCACTTTAATGTTTCCCTAAGTAAAAACCAATGTGCTTCCTATGTGCCTGCTTACGAGCGAGATGTCATTCGCCCTAATGTATTTGGTAAGTTCGAAAACTTGGTATTAAATACAGCTAAATCTCCAGCAATGCTGATGTATTTAGATAATTTTAGCAGCTCTGGAACTAACGTGCCGATGGAAAATACAGGCAACGATATGCAAATGGCTGGAAATGCACAACAGCAACAACGTAGAAAGAAGTTTCAGCAAGCTGTGCAGAAAAACAAATTACAACAAGGAAAAGGAAAATCTGGCTTAAATGAAAATTACGCTCGTGAGGTGATGGAACTACATACCTTAGGTGTAGATGGCGGTTATACGCAGAGCGACGTAACGCAAGCGGCCCGTGTTTTAACAGGATGGACAATTGCGCCAATGGGCGATAATGGCTACGGCGCACCAATGAAAAAACTGATAGAAAATGCTGGGGAAGAGAATTTACGTAAACGTGGTTTTATTTTAGAAGGTGATTTTCTTTTTGCGAATAATCGTCATGATAATGGGGAGAAAATAGTTTTAGGGAAAAAATTCTCAGCAGGTGGTGGTTACGAAGAAGGAGTGGAGTTGTTAAAAATGTTGGCCCACCACCAATCAACAGCCAAATTTATTTCTAGAAAATTAGCAACTCGTTTTGTGAACGATAATCCTCCTCAAAGTTTGATTGATAAAATGGCGAAAACCTTTTTATCAACTGATGGAGATATTAAAAGTGTGCTAATTACGATGGCGAGCTCACCAGAATTTTGGTCTAAAGAAGCCTTGAGAGAGAAAACTAAATCACCTTTCGAGTTGGCGATTAGTGCGGTTAGAAGTTTAGATGCTAAAGTTAATCAGCCTTATCAATTATATACTTGGATTAACAAAATGGGTCAGCAAATGTACTATTATCAAGCGCCTACAGGTTTTCCAGATAAAGGTCAATATTGGATAAATACAGGTTCTTTGTTAAACAGAATGAATTTTGGCCTGGCGCTGGCTTCTCAAAGAATTCCAGGTATCACTTTTAGTTTGGCAAAAATGAACAATAATCATGAGCCAGAAAGTGCCGAAGCAGCTCTAACAATTTATAGCAAGTTATTTATGCCAGAGCGTAAATTGGATGAAACTATTGCCCGGTTAAAGCCAATGCTAAACGACCCGAATTTGGAAAAAAATGTGGCAAACGCTGCACAGAAATCAACGCCGCCGCAACAAATGAATACCATGGCAAATGAAGATGCCAATATCATGGATGA
>SEDG01000119.1 GCA_004295885.1 Pedobacter sp.
ACAGTTTTGTAACTTAACGTATTCACTTGCTTTTATTTAATTTGTTAAAAAATATATTTATTCCCTGTTTTTTAGGGACTGCAAAGATAGGGAGAATACTTTAATTGTCAAAGAGTTGACGCAAAAAAAGTTAGGAGTTGAGTGTTGGGTGTTGATAGTCTAGGCCCCATTAAGGTAAAAATGCTCAAAAACAATTAATTACGACGTTTTGAAAAGCAGGTTTAGTGGTCTTTTTGAGTGGTAGCCTGGCTTTACGCTAAACCTTTTCTGCGCTTCGACTACGGTCAGCGTGACAAAAAGGATATCGTTTCAGCCCAGGTTAGATTGCAAGGCTTGTGTAAGGGATGAGGGTTGCGAAATGCATTAAAAAATCATCTCGCTTATTATTTAGACGAGCTATAATTCATCGAAAAGTAAATTCCAATATGTATTAAGACTGAAACACTAAACACAACTCCAACAATTAAGTAACTTAAAGTATCATTACTTATAAAACTATATTCTATCGCTGGTGCAACTATATTGAAAATGCCATAAATTATGGTTCCAATAAAGCACAAACTCCATAATCCTGTTAAGTAATGCCAAATTTTCCATTTGTAATTGTCTAACTGGTAGCTCCTCATGCAAAGCCAACTAAAAACGATAATCACAAATATGCCAGCGGTAGAATTAAAAGTTCCGCTCTTTAAGTACAGCAAGAGATAAACAATGGCAAGTATTAAATTGAAATAGGATAATTTCTGAAGCATATATAAGTTGCGCAAAATCAAATTTGTAATTAAAAAAGAACAATTGCGTTTTAATATTGTTAGAATTTAATAAAACCTACAATTATGACAAAGCAAACAAAAATTTTAACTGGCCTGTTAGCGGGTGTAGCAGTAGGAACTGCAATTGCATTGATATTATCTTCTGATAAAAATGATGACCTTAAGCAAAAAGCAAGCGATTGGTTTTGCGATTTATTAGACAGCTCAAAAGACAAACTTGCGTCTGTATCTGGCCTTGTAAAGGATAAGATGGCGAAAACAAACGCCTAAATTTTCATATAAGCTTTTCCAAAAGTATCTTTGTTAATGGATGTTTTTGGAAAAGCACTTACAGATTTTTTTAAGGAAGGCGAAGCCGATACACTTTGGTTACTGAATTCGTATAGTGAACCTGAAGAAATGCCGGTTGATATTTTCTTTAGAGATGAGGAGGAAATGCCTGCATTGGAGCATCATGCACTTTCACATTGCTACGGCGATGTACTAGATGTTGGCGCTGGAGTTGGCAGCCATGCGCTAATCTTACAAGAACTAGGTCATAAAGTTACGGCGATTGATATATCGGCCGATGCTGTAAAAATAATGCAACAACGCGGCGTTAAGAATGCAATAGTACAAGATGTATTCACTACAGCTGAAAAATTCGATACCCTATTGTTTTTAATGAATGGCATAGGTTTAACTGGAACCTTACATGGCTTTGCTCATTTTCTTAATTTTGCAAAAAACTTAATAAATGATGGAGGCCAATTGCTTTTCGACAGCTCCGACATTGCTTATTTATATGAAGACCTAGAGAAACCAACCAACCAATATTTCGGGGAAGTAAACTTTTGCTACGAATACAAAAAGCAAAAGGGCGATTGGTTCAATTGGTTATACATAGACCAAACAACGCTTGTGCATATTTCACATCAAAATGGTTGGCACTGTGAAATCATTTTTGAAGATGGGGAAGATCAGTACTTAGCAAGGTTAAAATTGTTGAGTTAAATTTAAACATTATGAAGTTAAGGTAAATAATTTTAGTCGGAGCTTTTGTGAAGCCGCAAATAATCCTTCGACTCCCGAAGGAGTCTGGACAAGTTTGCTCAGGACAAAGAGAGCTGAAAAAAAAGCCTCTATGCTTTTTCTTCCCAAATGCGGGCAATATTTATAATGGTCTGCACTGCTTTTTCCATATCCTGTACAGATACCCATTCTTGCTTACCGTGGAAAGCGTGTTCCCCCGCAAAAATATTCGGGCAAGGTAAACCCATGAAAGATAATCGGGAGCCATCTGTTCCGCCTCTTATACTTTGTCTTTTTGGCGTTATTCCTGCTCGTTTAATAGCTTCAATACCATATTCAATTATTTGCGGATATCTGTCTAATACCTTTTTCATATTGCGATACTGTTCTGATACTTTAAATTCATAGGTAGAATTTGGGTAAGATTTCATAACCTCCTTCACTACGTTTTCTAAAGTTTCCTCGTGGGCTTTTAATAGGTCATCATCAAAATCCCTAATTATAAAATGCGTTTCCGCTTGTTCGGCTTGTCCATGAAAACTTACAGGATGGACAAATCCTTCTTTTCCACTTGTGGCCTCAGGTGTTATTTTATCTTTTGGCAAGGCCGATAAAATATCAGCCAATGCTTTAATAGCGCTTTCCATCTTCCCTTTTGCAAAACCAGGATGAGAGCTTACACCATTTATAGTTAATTTAACCCCATCAGCAGAGAACGTTTCATCTTCGATAGAACCTAAAGTTTCTCCATCAACCGTGTAGGCGAAATCAGCTCCAAGTTTCTTTAAATCTACATTGTCTACACCACGTCCAATCTCTTCATCAGGTGTAAACAAAATCTTAATTGTACCGTGCTTAACATCTTGATTTTGCATCAAAAAAGCTGCAGCCTCCATAATTTCAGCAACGCCCGCCTTATTGTCTGCTCCTAAAAGTGTTGTGCCGCTAGCGGTGATAATATCATTTCCAATCTGATTTTTCAAGTCAGTATGCTCGCTTAATTTCAGTACAATTGAATGATCATCTGGTAAAACCAAATCTTCACCATTATAATTTTTGTGGATTATTGGCTTCACATTTTCGCCGCTACAATCTGGTGAGGTATCCATGTGAGAGCAAAAGCAAATTACAGGAACCCTCTTGTTGGATGTTGCAGGAATTGTAGCATAAACATATCCGTAATCATCTAAGTGAGCATCTATAACCCCAATACCCAGCAGTTCATCCACTAAAATCCTCGCTAAATTATGCTGTTTTGAAGTTGAAGGAGAAGATTCAGAACTGGAATCCGACTGAGTATCAACTTGTACATATTTGAAAAACCTATTTTGCAGACTTTGGTCTTTGTTTTGATAATTACCCATAGTTTTCCAAAATTAATACTTATAAATACAATAAAGATTATATTTTTGCAGTTAACACTATAAAAAACAAGGTATTGAAAAAAGCTATTTTAACAATTTTACTTCTACTTTCTACATTACTTGGATTTAGCCAAATCAATTTCTATAAACTTGCAGTTGGCGGTGGATTTGGAACTAACATCTCTTATGCAGACGTTAGAGAAAATAGCCAAGGTTATAGTGGACATTTAACAGCTGATTATAATCTTACTCCTTTCGTGACTGCTGGATTAGAATTTCAGGCAGGACAAATAAGAGGCGGTAACGTTATAACTAACCCTCACAACCGTCAGTTTAAAAATAATTATAAGGGCTTGTCATTAAACGGCAGGGTTGCGTTAGGCCAGTTTGTTGGATATTATAGACATAGTTTTTTAAGTGCCATAAAGGGTTTATATGTTGGCGCAGGTATAGGTGCGATGAGTAATAATATGGCTTATGTAGTGCGTTATAAGCCCAACACACAAGCGGAATATCCACCTTTAGGCTATATGTTTCCAGGCAAAGATAAAAGCGTAAATCTTCTAATGCCTCTTAATCTGGGAATGAATTTTTATTTTAAAGATAGGGATGATCAATTACGGTATATCGTTAACATTAATTATCAGGGAAATTTGACTTTTGGTGAGGGTTTGGATGGTTATAATGACCCTTTGGGAAAGTTTGAAAATGACGCCCCAGATATGTATACTGTATTCTCTGTTGGAGTTAAATATAATTTTGGTCCGGTAGGTATTTCTAAACGAATTTTTGAAATTAATTAAAATCACTTGAAGAAAATAACATCCCTATTCTCCCTACTTCTCTTTAGTTCAGCGCTTTTTGCCCAAACCAATTTTTACAAATTTAGTATTGGCGGAGGCGCTGGAGGTACTTTGGCATTTGCCGATTTAGAGAAAAAGACATTAGGCTTCGCAGCTTATGGCTCATTAGATTTTCAAATTACGCCTTATATAACCTTGGGTGGAGAATTCCAGAAAGGTGAATTAGCAGGAGGTGACATTACTTTTGATCCCAATAACCGACAATTTATTAACTCGTACAAGGCCGCGATAGGTAATTTGAGAGTACAGCTTGGCGAATTCTTAACATCATATCAACTTCGTAACAATTTCCTTTATAACATTAGGGGTTTATACGCAGGTGGCGGATTAGGTATAATCAGCAACAAGATCTCAAACGTGAGATACTATGGCAGCAATTATTATCCTGGAGAAGATTATAGCAAGGAAGGGTTGATTATCCTTAATTTAGGTATTAATTTTTATATCCCAAATCAATGGGGACTTACGCGATATGCCATAAACCTCAATCTACAAAACAGCCTAGCACTTGGCGAAGGTATGGATGGCTATGAAAGCGTAGGTACAAAAAGCAAAGATATGTATAGCTTTTTCTCCCTTGGCTTCAAATATCATTTTGGCCCAATGGGATTGGATAGAAGAAGATAATACTTTTGCAATTGAATAAAAAAGGTAATTTAGGGGATTGATTTAAGCTTTCCTTTTATGAATAAATTATCACTCCTTTTCATATTTTTCATCACTATAAATTCTTTTGCCCAACAAACTCCTTTTGAAAAAAGCGGTAAAAAAGAAACCACAACCTACGAGCAATCTATTTCATTTTATGAAAGCCTAGCCAAATCTTATCCGTTACAAGCTAAACTTTTTACATATGGTAGTACCGATTTTGGCAAACCTTTGCATCTATTAGTATTATCAAAAAATAAAAACTTTGACCCTGTTACCTTAAGAAAAAGCGATAAAAGAATTTTTTTGATTAATAATGGCATACATCCAGGGGAGCCTGAAGGTATTGATGCAAGTATGCTATTTGCTCGCGACTTGTTAAAAAACAACAAGTTACCTGACAATGTAGTTATCTGCATTATCCCAGTTTATAATATTGACGGAAGCCATAATAGAAGCGGAACATCACGAGCAAATCAAAATGGGCCAGTTGCTTATGGTTTTAGAGGAAACAGCAAAAATTACGATTTAAATAGGGATTTCATTAAAACGGATTCGAAAAACTCTCAAGCTTTTCAGCAAATATTTAATACTTGGCAACCAGAAATTTTTGTAGATACACATACTAGTAATGGCGCAGATTACCAGTATACAATGACGTTGATTCCGACCCAGAAAGATAAGTTAAATCCGATTTTATCTGGTTATTTAACCAAAACCTTAGTGCCAGATTTGTACAGCAAAATGAAAACTATCGGTTATGAATTAATCCCGTATGTTAACTCTATCAACGAAACTCCAGATGCGGGAATTACAGGTTATATTGAATCTCCACGGTACTCAACTGGTTATGCGGCACTACATAATTCCATCGGTTTTATGCCAGAAACACACATGCTTAAAGATTTCGACAAACGTGTAGAATCTACGTATAAACTCCTAAATACTTATGTAGACGTAATTGTTAGGGACGCAAAAGTTATAGGAGAAAATAAGCGCAAAGCGGATGAGTATGTAGCGAGCCAGAAGGATTTCCCATTAGACTGGAAGTTAAATCGCTCTGTGTACGATAGCATTGAGTTTAAGGGCTATGTTGCCAAGTATAGACCAAGTGAAGTGAGTGGAACAGATAGATTATACTATGACAGAAAAGACCCTTACACCAAAAAAATAAAATACTGGGATAACTTTGAACCGAGCCTCACAGTTGCTAAACCTATTGCTTATGTAATTCCGAAAGCCTGGGATAAAGTAATCGCTCTGCTTAAATTGAATAATGTAAAAATGCAACGATTAGCCAGTGATGTAAAACTAGATTTAGATATGTATTACATTGGTGAGATTAAAACAGGAACTCGCCCCTATGAAGGACATTATCAACACTCTGGTGTAAATCTAACAACCGTTAAACAAGCTGTTCAGTTTTACGCTGGCGATTACGTAGTTTATGTTAACCAAGCTAACAACCGCTACATTGTAGAAACCCTGGAACCACAAGCGATTGATTCGTTTTTTAACTGGAACTTTTTCGACTCGATTTTAGGGCAAAAAGAAGGTTATTCTAGCTACGTTTTTGAAGACACCGCAGCAGATTTATTGAAGAAATATCCAGAGCTTAAACAAAAACTGGAAGCAGAAAAACTTAAAAATCCCGACTTCGCCAAAAGCGGAAGAATGCAGTTAGATTTTATTTACAAAAATTCTGATTATTTCGAAAAAACCTATATGCGCTATCCAATTGGCAGATTGCAACAAGAAACCAAACTAAACTTAAAATAACATGATGCAATACTTAAACGAGACTCCGGTAGCGTCAATTATATTCATTTTTACGTTAGTCACCAGTGTTTATGCCTTCAATGATGCCACAGTTTATGGCAAGTTCATGTTGCATCCGTATACGGTAAGCAAGGGTAAAAAATTGTATACCTACATCACAAGTGGTTTAATCCATGCTGATTGGATGCACTTGTTTTTTAACATGTTCACTTTTGTGTTTTTTGCCTTCCCTTTAGAAAAAATGATGGGCCATTGGCAGTTTGGTCTAATGTATTTTTTGGCTTTAATCTTAAGTGATATCCCAACGGTTATTAAACATAAAGACCATTTTTGGTATAACAGTTTGGGAGCTTCTGGAGCAATAAGCGCAGTGCTTTTTAGCTATATTTTATTTAAGCCATTCACCATAATCGGTGTAATGTTTATTCCGATGCCGGCACTTTTGTTTGCTGTGCTTTACTTAGCCTATTCTTGGTATATGTCTAAAAACGCAAAAGATAATATTGGTCATGATGCGCACTTTTTCGGCGCACTAACAGGGCTGGTTTTTACCATCATATTTGTGCAAGGAGTTATTCCGAACTTCATTGCGGA
>SEDG01000720.1 GCA_004295885.1 Pedobacter sp.
TAAACCTTCATCCATCATTAAGTCCACACGATGGTTAATTCGTTCATAAAGTAAAGCTCGATCCATATTCAGACCGATTTTAATTATTTGAAATGGTCTTTCTTTTTTATTCGCCGTTAAAAATGAGCTTAATTTTTGGCCAGTAGATAACACTACCTCTAAACCTCTAATCATTCTTTGAGGGTTAGCTTGATCTACTTTCTCGTAATATTCAGGATCCAACTCTTGCAATTGTTTTTTTATAGAGTCAATTCCTTCAGTAGCTAATTTTTCGTTTAATGCTTCACGAATACTAAGGTCTATTTCAGGTAGATCATCCAGCCCGTTACAAACTGCATCAATGTATAAACCGGAGCCGCCAACCATAACTAACACATTATGCTTTTTGAATAGTTCATCCATCAATTTTAGAGCTTGAACTTCGAAATCTCCGGTACTAAAAAGTGTTTTTACGCTATGAGAATTGATAAAATGATGAGGTGCAGCAGCTAATTCTTCTGGCGAAGGTTTGGCAGTGCCGATATTCATTTCTTGAAAGAACTGCCTTGAATCTGCAGATAAAATTTCAGTTTGATAAAACTGCGCAAGCTTGATAGATAATGCAGTTTTACCAATGGCTGTTGGCCCAACCACTACAATTAAAGTTTTAACTGGAATTTTTTTAGTATTGTAAGATTGTCGTATTTCAGTAGTTCCACCCTCCATTTCACCTCTTACATCACCCATCTCTTAATAATCTTCCTCTTTTCCGCTTCCGTATTCTTCATCGGCAAAGTCATCCCCATCACCAAATTCATCCTTTTCCTCTTCCTCTGCTTCCTCATCAACTTCTTCGGCCATAATACCTCTTCCGCCCATGGCTTCTAATTCTTCAGTATCTTCCGGTACAAAGTCCATTTCGTTTAAAAAGTCGAAATCTGTTGAAGCTGCCGCTGTGCTTACTGCAAAACCACCGGCATTTTTTTCAATGATTTTAGGAGCTTCTCCAGTGCTTTTTACCAAGAAAGGATATTCAATATTTGGGTCGTTCTCTAGAATAATTTTAATCAGTTCTACGTGAAAATCAAATGGACGTTCGAAATTGTAGATGTAATAGAATTTTTGGTGTGGATCTTCAATAAAGCTACTCAATTTAGCTTTCTCCATTAAAGTTACGCCATTGTTTATCTTTCGCTCATTCGGTAACAATGCAATTTCATCACCCTTGATCCAGTTGTCTGTACTTACATAAAATGATGATGATTTATCAGCATTATATCCAGTAGAACGATGGAGTGCCCTATGTAAATCTTCAAAAGTTTGAGTAGTTTTAATATCGATCTCTCTATCTATAAATTGCCATTGTGGTGTTCTGTATCTTTCTGTAAAATTAAGAAATAAAAAATTATTTCGTAGCCTTTAGCTCAGTTTGTAACCCGATTTAAGCCTAATTGTTTAGCTTTTTCTAGCATAAAATTAAACGCTTCTTCATAGCTGTTTGTTATTTCACCTTCTAAAATCGCTTCTCTTATTGCGTTTTTGAGTAAGCCAACCTCTCTACCAGCTTCTAAACCAAAGGTTTGCATGATATCATTTCCAGAAATTGGAGGTTGCCAGTTACGTAACTGATCACGTTCTTCAACATCTTTGAGTTTTTGTTTAACCAACTCAAAGTTGTTGCGATATTTTTTGATTTTGTATTCGTTTTTTGTAGTTACATCGGCATTGCATAGCAACATTAAGCTTTCAATTTCTTCTCCCGCTTCAAATAACAATCTTCTTACCGCAGAATCTGTAACTTTTTCTTGTGCTAAAACAATCGGACGTAAATGTAGTTGAACCAATTTTTGAACGTATTTCATTTTTTCATTCAATGGTAACTTCAATTGGGCAAAAATTTGAGGAACCATTCTAGCCCCTTTATCTTCATGTCCATGGAAAGTCCAACCATGCCCTTCTTCAAACCTTTTGGTGGCTGGCTTTGCAATGTCATGTAAAATGGCTGCCCAACGTAACCACAGATCGTCAGTTGTTTCGCAGATGTTGTCTAAAACCTGTAAAGTATGATAGAAGTTATCTTTATGCCCTTTTCCTTTAATGATATCAACACCATAAAGATTTGCCATTTGAGGGAAAATTAGATGCAATAATCCAGTATCAAACAGGTGTTTAAAACCAATTGAAGGTGTTTTTGCTAAGATTATTTTATTTAGTTCATCTGTTATTCGTTCTTTTGACACAATGCTAATTCGCTCCTTCTGTGTTTTTATAGCTTCTAATGCAACCTCATCAATAGCAAAGTTTAGTTGTGTCGCAAAGCGGATGGCACGCATCATCCTTAAAGGATCATCTGAAAAAGTAATTTTAGGGTCTAAAGGTGTCCGAATAAATTTATTCTCTAAATCTGCTAGTCCATTAAATGGGTCAACTAAACTTCCGTAATTTGAAGTATTAAGAGATATGGCTAATGCATTGATGGTAAAATCTCTGCGTAACTGATCATCTTCTAAAGTGCCATTTTCTACAATTGGTTTTCGAGAATCTGAACGATACGATTCCTTTCTAGCGCCAACAAACTCTATTTCTAAATCATTATACTTCAGCATTGCTGTGCCGAAATTCTTAAATACGGCAACTTTTGTTTTTAATTGCTGACCAACCTTTTCATTTCATCGAAAAACTTAGGCGTTGGTTGGCCACTAATATTAGCAGAAGTAGAAACTATGGGTTTGCGAAATCGCTGGAGTAATTGTTCACAAAAGTCGTGTTTAACAATACGAATACCTATTGTCCCATCAGCATTAATTACATTTTTAGCTAAGTTTTTTGCTCCAGAAAAAACAATGGTCATAGGGTTTTCTGCATACTCAATCAATTCATAAGCTACTTCAGGGATTTCTGTTACATAACTTTGCAGCTTATTCTCATTATCTAAAAGGATAATCAAACTTTTATCAGCGCTGCGACCCTTGATAGCATTTACCTTAGCAACTGCTTCTTCATTTGTAGCATCGCAACCCAACCCCCAAACCGTATCTGTAGGATAGAGAATTACGCCGCCATTTTTTAAAACTTCAAGTGCATTATTAATTTC
>SEDG01000120.1 GCA_004295885.1 Pedobacter sp.
TTAATAGGAGAGGGGATTTGGAAATGGAAATTAGAAGAAGCAAAGAATGAACAAAGCTTCCCGCTGGTTAATGAATTGATTTCCAAAACCGTACAATATCTATCTGTTAAAGATGATAAAAGGAAGTTTAAAGTTTACAGTAGCAAAAATACTTACGAAGAAAACGAAAATGTAGTACTAAATGCCACTTTGTATAACGATGCCTATGAAGCAGTAAATACGCCTGATGTAAACGTTCAAATTAAAAATGGCGAGGGGAAAGTTTTTAATTATACCTTCTCAAAATATGGGTCGACTTATAGATTAGATGCAGGAACATTACCTCAAGGAAATTATACTTATATCGCTAGCACGAGTTTAGGAGATAAAAAATATAGCGCTTCTGGAGCCTTTTATGTAAATGCGTTAATCGCAGAGTACCAGCAGACTACAGCTAATCATCAACTATTGTATACAATGGCCCAAGAAAGTGGTGGTAAAATGGTTATGCCAGCTAATTTGTTAAGCATAGCTGATTTATTGGAGAAAAGTGGGCAGGTAAAAACCATAAGTTACGAAGACAGAAAATATGAAGAATTAATTAGCTTAAAATGGTTATTCGCTTTAATCATCATACTTTTAACTGCCGAATGGTTTTTTAGGAAACGCAATGGCGAAGTATAATGGAAATAACTACCACATATGCAATTGAGATATTAGGAACAATTTCCTTTGCTATCTCTGGTACTTTTGCCGCCATGCAGAAGCGATTAGACCCTTTTGGTGTGCTAATTATTGCTTTCGTAACCTCTATCGGCGGAGGAACAGTAAGGGATTTATTGCTCGGGGATACACCCGTGGCTTGGATGCGTGATGTAAATTATTGCTTGCTGATTTTGGTGACATCTTTACTCACTATTTTTTTTAAAACTCAAATTAAGAAATTTAAAATCACCTTATTTCTTTTTGATTCACTCGGACTTGGTTTATTCACCTTGGTAGGTGTACAAAAAGGAATTGTATTTGGATTAGATCCTGGTATTTGTGTGGCCTTGGGAACCATTACAGGATGTTTTGGAGGCGTAATCCGCGATACACTTTTAAATACAATTCCGCTTATTTTTAGGAAAGAGATTTATGCAACTGCTTGCATTTTGGGTGGTATTTTATATTTCGCCCTGCTATATTTTAACCTTAAAGCCGATGTTGCCAAGGTTATTGTTATTGCTTTCATTTTTGCCTTAAGAATTATAGTAGTTCGCTATAAATTGGCATTGCCGAAGTTTGGATACTGATTTAGAGATGTGAGATATGAGAAGTGAGATTTGAGATAGCGAAGGGACTATCCTGTAAATCAATTAATTCTTTAAATCCTGATAAAGATATTCTTGCAGTTTACCTTTCTGGTTTGCATCATTCAATTGCCACAGTTCTTTAGACCAGCTCGTTTTATTTTCTTGTTTATTTAAGTAAGGAAGTACAATTCCCATTGTTCCTAGAATCAATGTTTTTTGGTCTTTAATGCTTGGGTTGTCCAGTGTGAACTTTGTTAGTCCAGCCATATACATTAGCATTAAGTCAGAATCGGTGTTAAAAAAATTGGTTTCTTTTTCTTCTAAATAGAAAGTGTAATCAGGTGTACCATTCATCCACTTAAGCAAAAACTGCCCTGCTTCTGCTCTCGATTTATTCTTTTTATCGATTGGTGTCTCAAATAGATAGTCAGTTACTTTAAAAACCAATGTTTCGGTTCCCTTAAACTGTGATTTTCTGTTTAATTTAATGTTTTTTAGATTGGGAAGCTCTTGAGAAAAGGAATAACAAATGTTTAAAGAAAACAAGAAAAGTAAAATTACTTTTTTCATAGATGTTATATCAATTAGTATTCCTTTTAAGCGAATATAATGCTTTGGAACAAAATTTTAACAATAAATAAGCCAAAAGGTTTAATTTTTTACGGTGTCGCTCTTTACAATGACAAAAACATCTTCATTATCTTTTTTCATAAAGTATTTTTCACGAGCAAACTTTTCAGTCGTATTTAAATTACTGTCTAACTCTGCCAAATCTTTCTTTACATCAGCAGTTTCTTTGGTGTAAAAGTCTTTTTCTTGTTGCAGTTTGTTTACGGCTGTGCGATATTCATATTGAGAAAGCATATCATTCTTGTCAAAAAATAGCATCCATACTGCAAAAGCAACAATGGCTAAGAAATATTTGTTGCGTAAAAGTTCTAACAGCTTCTTCATGGAATAGATATGAGATTTGCGATATGAGAATTTAGACAGTCATATCTACGCAAATATAGTATTAAAATAAAAACATCCGAAGATTTAAAATCTCCGGATGTTTCACAAATAAGGTTTTCAACTTATTAACATCTCAAGTTCCCTTATGGGATTTAAGAGTTATTTCTTTGCGTATTTAAAGTTCTTGCCGATGAAACGTGCTGAGTCACCTAATTCCTCTTCAATACGTAATAATTGGTTGTATTTTGCAATTCTATCTGAACGTGAAGCAGAACCAGTTTTAATCTGACCACAATTTAAAGCAACAGCTAAATCTGCAATCGTAGTATCTTCTGTTTCACCACTTCTATGGCTCATTACTGAAGTATAACCACTGTTTTGTGCCAAGCTAACCGCATTGATAGTTTCGGTTAAAGAACCAATTTGGTTTACTTTAACTAAGATCGAGTTTGCAGTATCGGTATCAATACCTGTTTGTAAACGTTTAACATTAGTCACAAATAAATCATCACCAACCAACTGAACTCTATCGCCAATTTTCTCGGTTAATAATTTCCAGCCTGCCCAATCATTTTCATCCATACCATCTTCAATAGAGATAATTGGATATTTTGCAGAAAGTTCAGCTAAATATTCTACTTGTTCAGCACTTGAGCGAATCGCACCAGTAGGACCTTCAAATTTAGAATAATCGTATTTCCCATCTTTGTAAAACTCAGATGAAGCGCAATCTAATGCTAAACAGATATCAACCCCTGGTTTGTAACCAGCTTTTTCAATGGCTTTTAATACGGTTTCAACAGCATCTTCAGTTCCGTCAAAAGTAGGTGCAAAACCACCTTCATCACCAACAGCAGTTGATAAACCTCTATCGTGTAAAATAGCTTTTAAGTTATGGAAAACTTCTGTACCCCAACGTAAAGCTTCAGAGAAAGAAGGCGCACCAACAGGCATGATCATGAACTCTTGGAAAGCAATAGGGGCATCAGAGTGAGAACCACCATTGATGATATTCATCATTGGAATAGGTAAAGTATTTGCATTTACACCACCAATGTAACGATATAAAGGTTGTCTGCTTTCTGCAGCTGCTGCTTTTGCTACTGCCAAAGAAACACCTAAAATGGCATTTGCACCTAAGTTTCCTTTGTTTTCAGTACCATCCAAGTCAATCATTAACTTGTCTATTAAGTTTTGCTCAAAAACATCAACACCCTGCAAAGCCTGAGCAATTTTAGTGTTTACATTTTCAACCGCTTTTAAAACACCTTTACCCATATAGGTTTTTTTGTCGCCATCACGCAATTCAACTGCCTCATGTTGACCAGTACTTGCACCCGATGGAACAGCTGCACGTCCCATTTGGCCATTTTCTGTAACTACTTCAACTTCTATTGTTGGATTACCTCTAGAATCAAGGATTTGTCTTGCGTGGACATCAATTATTAAACTCATTTTATTTTGGTTTTGATTAAAAATTGCCCTTAGTGTAAAAAGTACAATTAGCTAGGGCGTATCCAAAGTTAAAATAATTTTTAAATTATAAGTTATAGATAACTCTATTTTTTTAAAAAGCGGTCTCTTAAATAAAGTAAGCCAATGAGTTGCATGAAAAAAAGCTCCAATATTGGAGCTTTTTTAATTTAAAATAAAGGTGTTAGTTTTTTATTTTTGACTGTTTTCATCGTGGTTAATCATCCAGCTAATGCCAAATTTATCGGTAAACATTCCAAAGTATGCTCCCCAAAAAGTTTTGTTCATTGGCATGGTAACCGTACCTCCAGTAGATAGACCTTCAAATAGTTGATCAGCTTCTGCCACGCTATCAGTATTAATAGAAATGGAAAAGTTATTTCCAACTATTGTTGCTTGGCCGAACGCTTCGGAACTATCGCTGCCCATTAAGATGGTTTCAGCACTTATTGGTAAAGAGACATGCATGATTTTTTCACCATCTTCTTCTGATACTGGGTCACAACCTTCTGAAGGTGGCATGTCTTTAAATTTTCCTATGTAAGGAAATTCACCGCCAAAAACTGATTTGTAAAAGGTAAATGCTGCTTCGCAATTGCCGTTAAATGTTAAGTAGGGATTAATAGTTGCCATGTTATATTTGTTTGGGTTAATTTTTAGAATTAGTCTTTAACTGCAAAGTAGCATTTATAAACTATTCCTGCCAAAATAGCACCAACTAGTGGAGCTAACCAAAACAACCATAATTGGCCAATTGCTTCTCCACCAACAAAAATTGCCTGACTAGTGCTTCTTGCAGGATTAACCGAAGTGTTTGTTACAGGAATACTAATTAAGTGAATTAAAGTTAAACAGAGGCCAATTGCTAATCCTGCAAAGCCTTTTGGTGCACGCTCGTCGGTTGAGCCTAAAATTACTATTAGAAATATAAAAGTTAATACAATCTCAGTTATTAATGCGGCAACCATATTATAATGTCCAGGTGAATTTTTTCCGTAACCGTTTGTTGCGAAACTGCCAATTTCACTTCCGTTTCCAGTGCTTATTACATATAAAAGTGCAGCGCCCGTAATGCCTCCTAAAACTTGGGCTATAATGTAAGGTAATAGATTTTTTGTTTCTAAACGTCCCGCAACCCAAGCGCCAATCGAAACAGCTGGATTTAAATGTGCACCAGAAATATGGCCGATTGCATAGGCCATCGTTACAACGGTTAAACCAAATGCCCAGGCAACTCCAACATAAGCAATACCATTGCCAGGGAAATTACAGGCTAATATCGCACTGCCACATCCACCAAATACCAACCAGAATGTTCCAATAAATTCTGCGACTAATTTTTTCATTATTTGTTTAGTTAAGTTTCAAAATTGAAGAGTGCTTAACTAAACTCAAATGATTAGCAAATTGCTAGGTATCCATTTTCTGTTTAGCCTCTATCCACCAAATGAGTTCATTTACAAAAACAGAAGCTCTTTTATTGGTCGCCTCTACATCACTTGGTTTGCCGTTTTCATCAAATGTTTTTTCTATCGTAGCTACTGGAAACATTGCTGGAACTGTTAATGCTCCAATTTTCCAAAGGCTAAATTGTAAGGAGGTGATAACTTGCGTACCAGCAAATGCACCAGCCGAAACTGTGGCAATTGCAATTGGCTTGCGTTTCCATTCTGCATACAATAAATCAATAGCATTTTTTAAACTAGCTGGATATCCTCCATTGTATTCAGGAGTTACAAGGATAATACCATCACTATTAGTAACCTCCTCTGCAAATGAAAGCATTGCCTCACTTGGGTTTGAAATAAACCTTAAACGTTCTTCGAAAATCGGAAAATCGTATGCTTTTAGGTCGATGATTTTAACATTAGCCAATTGATTTTCCTCTAAGTAGTTCTTGAAATAAAGTGCAACACGATGGCTATTTCGGCCATTTCTAACGCTGGCGGATAGGATGGAAATATTTTTCATTTACGAATCTATTATTTAATTTCCTCAAAAACTATAAAGCTATATTTTTAAGTAAACAAATCGTAAAAAAGGAATTTTTACGTCAATCACATTCAAAGCCATATGGGGATTTTCTTACTCGAATAAGGCTGTTTTATCCCAAATGGTGCTAAAACAAAAAGATGATAGGCTCTATAATCCTATCATCCTTAAATCTTAAAAATCCTAATCAAGACAGTTGGTTATTCCCATTTAAATGTTTTAACAGCTACTGCATAAATTCCAATTCCCCATAACACTAAGATTAATATTTGATGTTTTACATCCCAAAGGCCAGCGCCTTCAAAAGCAACTTGGCGCATCGCATCGTTTAAATAGGTTAGCGGCAAAGCCCTGCTAATTGGTTGTAACCATGTTGGAAATGCATCTACAGAGAAAAATGTTCCTGATAACAAGAATTGAGGTAAGGTAATAATGTTAGATATTGGAGGGATGGTGCTTTCGCTTTTAGCTAAACCAGAGACCACAAAACCGAAACCCATAAAAACGATGACACCCATTGTGGCTAAAATGAGCATATTTATAACCGTCGTAGCGCCATGTATGAGTGTAAACTTAAATCCAAAGTGGCCAATTAAAATAATCACCAATGCACCCAATAATGCAAATCCAATACGAGCAATACCTTCACCTAACACAATACTCGAACGCCTAACAGGGGTTGCAAAGAATCTTTTAATCACCAAATTCTGGCGCAAACTAAAGAATACGAATGCTGTTCCGAATACACCTGTGCTTAATAAAGAAAAGCCCAATTGACCTGGTAAAATAAAATCTATCTGACGGTATACCCTTGCGGTTACTGTTGTAGCCTTAATTTCCGTAATGGTTGGTTTTAGGTTTTGTGTATTTAGTTTATAGGTAACTTCGTTTAATATCGATTTTAAAATGCTACCCTTATCCATTGATGCTGAAGTATATTTTACATTGGTGATGAAGGCAGGTAATCCAGCAGGATTTCTCTCTACATCAATAATTGCATCATAATCGCCTTTTTCTAGTCCTTTGTTTATGGCAGCAAGGTCGGTGCTTTTAGAAAACCTAATTACTGATATTTTTTGCAGTGATGTAATAATAGGGTTGTTTACGTCTGAGCCTGGTTTGATGGCTAAATCTATTTTAGTTCCTCCGCCCCCTAAAAACCCAAAAACTAGAATAAATATTAATGGAAATGCTAGCGTAAATACTACTGCAGATGGACTGCGCATGATTGACCTGAAACTAGCTTTTGCTAAAGCTAAGGTAGCTTTTGTGTGACTATATGGTGTTTGCATTTTGTTTAGTTGAAAGGTTAATGAGTTTAAAAAATGAATTTTTACGTTCAAAGCCACTAGCTACTAAGTCGTCAATTAATTTATCTGGTGTATCTAATGCGATAATCTGACCACGTTCTACAAATGCAACACGGTCACAAAGTTGCTCAGCCTCATCCATATAGTGAGTGGTAATTACAACGGTTGTTCCCGCTTTGCGGATTTCAGTAATTAAATCCCATAGGTTTCTACGAGCTTGTGGGTCTAATCCTGTAGTTGGCTCATCTAAAAAAATAATCTTTGGCGAATTAATTAAAGTCGTCGCAATAGAAAAACGTTGTTTTTGTCCACCAGATAAAGCTTTGTATTTTGCTTTAGCCTTGTCTTGTAGATTTACTTTTTCTAACATCTCCATTGGTTTTACGCTAACACCATATAAACCAGAAAACAATTCCAGTAGCTCGACTAAGTTAAGGTTTGGGTAATAACCTGCGGCCTGTAATTGTACACCGATGATGCGTTTTATAGCATTTGCATCAGTATCAACCGAAAAGCCATCAACAATTACTTCGCCCGAAGTTTTTTGGCGTAAGGTTTCTATAATCTCAAGAGTAGTAGTTTTGCCAGCCCCGTTCGGACCAAGCAACCCAAAAATTTCATTTTCGTAAACTTCGAAACTTAAGCCTTGTACCGCATTAAAGTCACCATAGTTTTTTACCAGGTCTTTAACACTGATAATGACATTCTTCTTTTCCATTGTTTAGTTTTTGTTTTGAGAGCGAAAAGCTAAAGATAACAACATAGCCTTTCCATTTCCATAAATCTAAAGTAAGAAGG
>SEDG01000721.1 GCA_004295885.1 Pedobacter sp.
CCTTTAGAAATAGCATCTAACTTTCCTTTTAACAATTGTTTGCGTAACAGACTTAGTTTATCAGTAAAAAGTTTGCCTTCAATGTGGTCGTATTCATGTTGAATAACTCTAGCAGGAAATCCAGTTACTTTTGCCTTGTGTTGTTTCCAGTTTTCGTCGAAATAGCTAATCAGAATATCTGGTTTACGCATCACATCTTCACGCACTTCCGGAATGCTTAAACAACCTTCGTTAAATGCCCAAGGCTCACCAGATTCTTCTAAAATCTGCGCATTGATGAATACTCTTTTGTAAGCTTCCTCTTCTTCATCACCTTTGGTATCTACAATAAATAAACGAATAGGTAAACCAATTTGAGGAGCAGCTAAACCCACACCGCTAGCATTATACATTGTTTCGAACATGTTGCTAATTAGTTGCTGCAAATCAGGATATGTTTCATCAATATCAACACAAACTTTCTTTAAAACTGGGTCTCCGTAAGCTACAATTGGTAATTTCATGGTGCAAAAATACAAAAATACACGAATTGTTGAATTGCTTTATTGCTAAATTGTTGTGATAACGATAATTAAGACTCAATACGCAATACTCATATCGCAGGACTCTTTATTCTTCCGTCGGATAAAAAGTCAATGAGCTCAACTTGCTTTCATCCAAAATCTCGTTAGAAATGTTGGCCATATCGGTTACACTAACAGCTCTAATCTTATTAAAAACAGTTTCTAAATCATCAATTTTATTGTAGTCGATTAAACTTTTTGCCATAGAGATAATTAGACCAATTCTGTTTTCCTCTCCTAACGCAATTTGCCCAATAAACTTGTTTTTAGCCTTCTGCAATTGGATTTCTGTTAACGGATTTGCTTTTATTTTCTTAAATTCTTTGCTTATCAAGCTAAATGCTTTGTCCAGTTTTTCTTGGTCTGTACCAAAATAAAGCGCAAAAATTCCGGTATCACTTAAAGGGCTATAATTAGATTCTATGGTATAAGCAATTCCGTATTTTTCTCTAATCTGAAGGTTTAGAATAGAGCTCATTCCTGTTCCGCCGAGCATATTGTTTAATAATAACAAGCCAGCTTTATAAGGATGATGTAAGGAATAAGCTTGCGTACCCATCATTACATGTGCCTGTGAAATTTGCTTATTAACAACTATTTTTTGTGCAGCATTTGGAACTGGTGCTACCCTATTTTTCGCTGATAGATTTGCAGGTACAGATTCGAAATGTTTGGAGCCTACTTTTACAAATTTGCTTAAAGCATAATTTCCAATCACGGCAACTACAATTTCATCGGTGCGATAATTGTCTTTTATGAATTGATGAATATCCTTTTGTGTTAATGCATTAACCGTTTCAGGGGTTCCTAAAATATTTCTCCCAAACGGATGTCCTGCAAAAAGCTGATCTTCAAAATCATCATTTATAGCTTCTTCGGGCTGGTCTAAATAGGAAGTAATTTC
>SEDG01000722.1 GCA_004295885.1 Pedobacter sp.
ATTAATGGTAAATCTAGCGCAAGCGCAAAAGATTTGGCAAATGACACCCCCACTAATAACGCACCCAATAAACCTGGACCACGAGTAAATGCAACTGCGTTTAGCTCATTTTTGTTAACTTTAGCAATTGCCAAAGCTTGCTGAACAGCAGGAACGATATTTTGTTGATGAACCCTTGATGCTAATTCTGGTATTACACCTCCATAATTTTCATGAATTGTTTGGTTTGCAATAACATTGGCAGTAATTTTGCCGTTGTTACAAATGGCAACAGAAGTTTCATCGCATGATGATTCGATAGCAAGTATGACAGGCACGTTTATAATTATTTAAGCTACAAAACTATTAAAAAACTATTAAAAATACTGCTTTGGGTTGTCGCATCAATTATATTGTTGCTTGCTATAATCACTTTTTCGCTCCAGTTTAAACCAGTGCAGACATATGTGGCAAAAAAAGCAGCAGCTTATTTATCTAAGGAATTAAAAACGACAATAACTATTGGCGGTTTATACGTTAAGCCATTCAAATCTGTAGTACTTGAAGATTTGGTAGTTTTCGACTTGCAAAAAGACACACTTGCTAATTTCCCTAAGTTTTTGGTCGATTTAAACAAGCTTTCCTTAAAAGAAAGAATACTTGATGTAAATACCGTCCAAGTTAATAACGGTTCTTTTTTTCTAAAGGACTATAAGGATGGCTCTTCAAACTTAGATTTCATTATAGATTATTTTGACAGTCCTGCGCCAAGAAACCGCCCTAAAAGGAAAAAATTCCAGTTTCTGTTTGATAGAATTATATTAAACAACATCGCCTTTAAATACAAAAACTTAAAAAAAGACACTATCATCAATGGGATAAACTTTGATGATATCAGTTTAACAAAGTTGAATGGAATTTTCGAAGGTTTAAACACAAGGGAGCACGTAATTCAAGCCAACATTAAAAACCTCACATTTAAGGAGAAAAGCGGCTTCAATTTAAAGAACCTTAGTACATTAGCTTCAATAGACACCAATGCCATTGAACTAAAAAACTTAATGTTGGTTACCAACCAAACGAAGTTAACCGACTATTTTCAAATGAAGTTTGGAAGGTTTAGAGATTTTAACAACTTCGTAGATAAAGTTAGAATGAACGCTAACTTTAAGGATAGTCACATCGCTTCATCAGACATCGCCTATTTCACGCCTGAATTAAAAAAGATGAAATTAGACATCGATATTGATGGTAAAATAACAGGCTACGTTAGGGATTTAAAAGCTAAAAAACTTTCTATCAAGGCGGGGAAAGCAACATACATTAAGGGCGACTTCACCTTGAAAGGATTGCCAGATTTTGAACAAACCTTCATGGATATGAAGATTGAGATGGCAGGAACCAATAAAAAAGATTTAGACGAAATCTTAACCGACATAGCAGGAAAGAAAATAAAATCAATTCCAATAATTGTAAACAA
>SEDG01000723.1 GCA_004295885.1 Pedobacter sp.
ATATTGTTCACTTGGCTAACTTTGATATCGCCTATGGCATATTTTGGCATTTTAGCTTTTATCCCACCAACAACGACATCAAGAAATTTAATTCTCGTAAGTAGCGAATCAGTGCTAGTAGCTTCAAGGAAAGAACTCTTATCAATCGGAACTACTACAACACCAAACACAGTTCCGGTACTATCTCTGGCGATAAACGTACTCTCAGATACTTTTTTTGTCTCTGCAGGAAATGCAATTGTTAATTTGTCATCAAATTTCTGCTTAATCCAGTCTTTTTGAGCAACGGCGTATAAATTCAGACCAGTTAAGATGGCAACTAGAAAAAGTTTTTTAAGCATTTTGTTTATTTACTTACAAAGATATTATTTAAGAATATATTAGTGTTTTGAGTGCTTTTTCCATCTGGAACAATACTGGTGATACTGTAGGATATTCCGTTCACAAAACAAATATTCATGTAAATTGTGCTTTTGTTTGTGTCATCTCTCCCTGTAGCACTATAAGTTGTATAGCCTTTTAAAGTAGTAATATTGGCTTGTTTGAAAACGTATTTAGGTAAATTTGGAACTAGACCAGCCATAAATTCGTCAGCAAAACTTTGTAAAACAATGTTCTTATTAAATTCATCTAGAGACAAGCCCGTTGCTGTTAAAAGGTCTACAAATGAGACCAAAAAAATCACATCATCTTTATCTTTAATTCCAAAATTAGAATCGCTTAGTTTTTTAGGTTCGATGGGAAAATTAACAGTTACTTTCTCATTAATCTTTTGCTTAAACCAACCTTCTTGAGCGTTGACATAAATACTAACAGACGAAAGGAATAAAATTAGCATGCATTTTTTCAACATCATAAAGTTGATTAATAATTAGAATGAGTTTGTTTATTTGGCTCCAAAATACAAATAAAATTGATTTTTATTCAAAAATGCTACTTTTTCGCAGCTGCATTTCTTCCAAACTTGCGAGGATAATAAGACAACGTAACCATAAAATATTGTTGCAATACATTTCTGGTAGACGTTGTAAAGGTATTGGTGCCCGCGAAGTTAAATATAGCTCTATTTTGTTTCAGTAAATCTAATGCTGATAATTTAAGCTCTATATTATTGCCCTTAGTAAAACGATAGTTTGCCTCGGCATTCCAAATGGTAAAGTTTACGGTTTCACCTACAGAAGGATTATTACTGTTAAAACTTACATTACTATTTAAAGAAAACTTTTTCGTGAAGTTGTAGTTAGTGCTTAAGCTAGAGGTAAGCGTTACGTTTTTATAAGCAGTATTTAAAGATTTTTGCTTAGATGAACTTGTTCCAATGCTTTGAGCACCTTCTAACGCAAATTTATCTTTAAATGTGTAGTTAGTAGAGATTTTGTTTTCAGTTGAAGTGTTGTTAGAGAAATTAAAAACTCCATTTAAGTAGTTCGGTGTACGGTTAATGTTAAAACTAGTGGT
>SEDG01000724.1 GCA_004295885.1 Pedobacter sp.
TAACTTACTATTACAAGGTAAAAAACCTGCAATTACTAATACAAAAGCTATCGGTTGTGCCATAAAATGGAAGAAAGAATCGACAGAATAATATGTTCTTAACTTTAGCTAAGTTTGCAGACTTGACAACAGTAAACTTAAAACTGAAATATGTCTAAACCTAAGGAAGATTATTCATTTTGGTCTAAATACAAACGTTTTGCATCAACAGAAATATTGATGTATCTCTTGATGATAATCGGTATTGGCTTAGGGATTATTTTTTTAAGTTAAGCACTAACTTTAACCTATCTGAAGAACTTACTTCGTTAATAAATTGCGTAAAAGCAGTATAGCTTTCTGCTGGAAATGTTCCGTCGTTTAAAGTGAATTTTCTTACACAAATTAATTTTTTGCCTTCCAAAAACGTTTTTATTGTATAACTCCCAAAATCGTTTTTCAAACTCTTTTCAATAGGTATAATTACTGGAATTACATTATCTGGAAGGCTGTAAGTAATGGTGTCTTCATCGCTATAACCACGATTAATATACACAGGTAATGTTCTCCCTTTTAGTTCAGGCACACTAGATTTAACGTTAAAAGCATTAGGGAGCATAAACAGTCTGATGTTATTTATCGTTGCATAATTCCTAATATTGATATTTAAATTTTCTGTAATAACTGGCTCAATTTCCTTCTTTTGAGCGTATTTAATTTGCTCAAAATTGATGTTATCTATATCATAAACTTCCTTCAACAACTTTTGCTGCTCAGATAAAGGTTTTCCAATAAACTCTTCGTGATTATCGTACTGGGCACCAGAAAATGTAGTTTTAACAGTCCCCGAAACATTACCATCCTTATCTAAAGTTAATTCCGCATAGCGAACTTGAAGATTTGTTTGTGTTACGAGTTTTGGAGTGCGTAATAGTTTGCCACCTTCTACCGTACAAGCTAAAACATTTCTGTCATCCGTAAAATCGCCTAAAAAGCCAAAGGGTATTTTCTGACTAGTACATTCAAGCCAAGTTGTATCGCCTTTAAGTGGCAAACATAAAATGATATGATTACCCTGATTCATACTTGCATACGTTGGGTCTAAACTTATCTTCTCACTTCCAGCTTCTACAACACAGTAATAAGATTCGATATCTGCTGCTTTTAGCAAGCTATGCATATAGTTTACTAACCCTTTACAATCGCCATAACCTAAGCGGTCAACCTCAGTTGCAGAAACTGGTTGGAAGCCGCCTATACCAATTTGTACACTGATATACCTTGTCTTTTCTTGTAGGTATTGATATATTTTTTTCGCTTTGCCTTTGTCTGTCTTTTCGTTTTTGACTAACTCTTTCACCATTTGTATGGTTGCCTCTGGTAATTTATCTCTACCTTTTAATAAATTATCATAAGACCATCTCCCTAACTCTTGCCAATTGGTATAACTTCCTTTATAATTGAAATAGCTAAATTGTT
>SEDG01000725.1 GCA_004295885.1 Pedobacter sp.
GTAGGATTGTTTACCTTATTTAACTTTTGGTCGATAATTTTATAAAAAGGACGCAGGATAAAATTAGTAAAGGCATAATCTGTAATTAAAGTAACCAGTAAAGAGATAACCAGAACAATAAGCATGTAAAACCGGACTGTGGTTTTAATCGATTCCATGGCTGTCATCGTTTCGCCGATTTCCAGTTTATAACGTTTGTTGTTAAATTCAAACTGGTCGTTCAAAATTCTGTAGATTTCTATTTCGCCCTCAATTTCTCTTGTTTCTGAAGTGAATGTAAGGGTTGTATCAATTTTGCCAACGTTAGGAATAGCAGTTAAGACAATAAACTCTTCCTTTAAAATGTTGTAATCAGTAAATGACTGTCGCGATTTAATTAAACTATCAATTTCTTTATCATCTAAGTTCTCGATTACTTTTAATCGCTTTTTTGCAAGTCGAGTATCTAAATGATGAGAAGAAATTGTTTCGAGAGAAAGCAAAATAATCGTTCCCAAAACCAAAATGATAGCTATTTTAGTAATGGCGTTATAGAGCGCAAATTTTGCTTGAAGATTCATTGGCGGTATATCTATCTACTTCCCGACTTTACGGACTTTCGGACTTCCTAATAGTTAATTCGGTAACCTATACTTCTCACCGTTTCAAACCAATCCGTTTTACTGCATTGTGTTAGTTTTTTACGAAGATTTTTCACATGTACATCTACAAAGTTTGAGTCTGAATTAACTTCTAAAATATCGCCCCAAACGTGTTCGGTTAAGCTCATTCTAGAAACTACCCTGTTTTTATTCAATACCAGATAATTGAAAATCTCAAACTCTTTTTTCGTTAAAGCCAATCTTTCGTTATTGTGAGAAACCGTACGATTCTGAATATCTAAAGTAAAGTCATGTATCTTAACATCATTCTTTTCTAACTTATGCTTTCTTCTCGTAATGGCGTGCATGCGTGCTAATAACTCATTTAAAGAGAATGGTTTTGCTAAATAATCATCAGCACCGCCATCTAAACCCTTAATTCTATCATCAACTTCGCTTCTTGCTGTTAAAATGATAACTGCATCTTCTCTGTCTTTTAAGTTTTTTAATTGTTTAAGGACTTCAAAACCATCGCCGTCTGGTAAACCTAAATCTAATAGAATGAAATCGTAATTGTTCACGAAGATTTTTTCCTCAGCAGATGATTTCTTCCAAGCGTGTTCTACAATATATCCCTCGCTACTTAAAAATTCATCCATTTCTAAGGCTAGGCTCTTTTCGTCTTCTACAATTAGTACGTTCATTTCGTTAGTTCATTGGTGTCAATGGTTCATTAGTTTTTCGAAAAATCGGGATTTCGCTGCGCTCAACATTGGCAAATTGGCTAGCTGCAAACTGAATTCACGTTTTTCAATATAACATCACAAGCTTCCCTAATCTCATCTTCGGTTATAATTAAAGGAGGAGCGATGCGCAT
>SEDG01000726.1 GCA_004295885.1 Pedobacter sp.
TTATCTAATTTGCATCGCCAGATTTTATATACCACTGATGATCTCGGAAAACCAAAGGCAAAAATAGCAGCTCAGCGATTGCATGCGATGAATCCTGAAATTAAAGTTATCCCACATGAAATACGAATAAACCAAAACAATATACTTGGAATTTTAAAGGATTATGATGTGGTGTTGGATGGTTCTGATAATTTTGAGAGCAGGTATTTGATCAATGATGCCTGTGCCTTATTAAAAAAACCACTGATTTTTGCAGCAGTAGCCGATTTTGAAGGTCAGCTAGCGATATTTAACGTTACCGATGAAAATGGAGAAATCACTAATTACCGTGACCTTTTCCCTATCCCACCAAAACCAGGAGAGATTGCCAATTGTGCCGATAATGGCGTAATTGGGGTGTTGCCTGGGATAATAGGCACAATGGCCGCTAGCGAAACCATCAAATTGATTACTGGCTTGGGAAAACCCTTGATCAACAAATTATTACATTACAATCTCCTCAACAACGAGCAATATGAGTTAGCGATAGTTACAGGAAGTAATTATCAAATACCCCAAACAGCAGCAGATTTAATGGCTTTTAATTACAATCATAAAAATTTAACCGAACCAGTGGTGATAGAAATAGACGCAACTGAGTTGAATAATTTACAGCAAAAACCATCAACCCTGTTGATTGACGTAAGAGAAACACACGAAGTTCCAACGCTCGACAAAGACATCTATCGCCAAATCCCTATGTCTAGTTTTGCTGATTTTTTATCCACCGATGTGGAAGAACAAAACTTGGTGTTAATTTGCCAACACGGAATTAGAAGCGTTGCAGCAGCAGAAGCATTGGCCGAAAAATATGGCAATACCAAAAACATCTATAGCCTCAAAGGCGGAATTGTAAAATGGCGCAATTATTTTAGCAATTAAAATGAACGAGAAAAAGATAAAGAACATATTCGTAAGCGGTCCAATCACGCCATCACCAGTGGAAGGAAAATAAATAACATGGTTAACATCACAGAAAAAGCTAACTCCTTAAGAATCGCAATTGCTACGGCAACGGTAAATGTCTCCAAAATGGAAACCATAGCAGCCATTGAACAACGCAAGGTACCAAAAGGCGATATATTCGAATTTGCTCGGGCAGCAGGATTATTAGGCGTAAAAAAGACCAGCGACTTGATTCCAGATTGCCACCCACTCCCTATCGAGTACACTGCCATCACTTATGCAATTGAGGGATTAAATGTAATCATCACCGTGGAGGTGCATACCATTTACAAAACTGGTGTGGAGGTAGAAGCCATGCATGGTGCATCTATTACTGCACTAACGATGTACGATATGCTTAAACCGATTGACAAGGGTGTGGAGATCAGTAGCATCAAGTTATTGAAAAAATCTGGCGGTAAGTCTGACTTTAAAAACAAACAATTCCCCTACCTTAAAGCAGCCGTGGTTGTCTGTTCAGATTCAATCGCAACTGGTTTAGGAGAAGATACATCGGGTAAAATTATAGTGGCTAAGTTAGAAGCCATGGGCATCGAAACATTAGATTACATGGTCATTGCCGATGATTTTAGCACGATTCAAAAAAAAGCAAAAAGTCTATCTGCGGCTGGTCGTGATTTGGTGATATTTACAGGTGGCACTGGCCTTTCGCCAAAAGATGTTACGCCCGAAGCCATTGAGCCTTTACTCGACAGAAAAATAGAGGGCATCATGGAAACAGCCAGAAATTACGGACAAGAACGTATGCCTTATGCCATGTTATCAAGAGGTGTAGCTGGTTTTGTCGGTCAAACATTGGTGCTTACTTTCCCAGGTGCTCAAAAAGCTGCCGAAGAATATATGGCTGCATTGTTCCCTCAGGTTTTACATGTATTTAATGTGAACAAAGGACAGAAACACTAGGGCTGTCTTCTTAACATCAACTAAACAACCAAAACTTATCTTTGAGTTTTTGAAATAACATACAAATTATGAAACAAGGTTTATTAATAGATATGGATGGCGTTATTTACAGTGGCGAAGAATTGATCTTCGGTGCTGATAAATTTATAGCCAATTTAATAGAGAAGAAAATTCCGTTTGCCTTCATGACAAACAACAGTCAGCGTACTCCTTTAGAAGTAGTACGCAAACTAAAATTATTAGGTATCACTGTAAGCCAAAGTCATGTTTATACCAGTGCGATGGCAACTGCTAAATTTCTTTCAGACCAAAGTCCAAAAAGTACGGCTTATGTATTGCAGAAATTTTACCCTAGAAATGGTACAAAGAGCTGTAGATATGATTTTGGCAGGTGCAAAATTTATTACCACAAACAGAGATCCATCACCTAAAAAACCAGGATGGAACAACCTTGGTATTGCCGCCACTACAGCGATGATTGAGGAAGCCACAGGCAGAAAAGCTTTTGTAACAGGAAAACCTAGCCCAGTAATGATGCGTTCTGCAAGGAAATTCCTAGGCTTGGAAACGTCAGAAACAACGGTGATTGGCGATACCATGGAAACTGACATACAAGGTGGTGTGCAGATGGGTTACAAAACCATCTTAGTACTTTCGGGCATCTCTAGTAAAGATACCTTAGGTCATTATGCTTTTAAACCAGATATGATTGCCTCTTCTGTAGATGAAATTAAATTTCCATTGAACTGGTGGGAAGGTAAATAGGCTTGTTTTTTAACTGGTATGTTAAGCAATGTTGTGCTACTTAACATAAACATAATATGAATTTAACTTTGCAATAACATAGCTTTGAAAAAATTCCATTTTTATGAAAAAAAAGAAAGCCATCGTTAAAGAATCAAGGAAATTAGCCAAAAAAGAATTAACAACACAAATTGTTTCGGCATTGAGCACGGTAACCGTTAATGCATCAGGAAACCAGAAAAAACTGGCGAAAGTAATTGCAAAAAGTGCAAAACAACTCGCTAAAAAATTTGCTAGTTATATCAAAGCAGAAAAACCGGCAGAATCAGCGTTAATTGCACCAGCAAAAAAGACGGTTAACAAAAAAAACCCTGCTAAGAAAGAGGAAGTTCCGGCTTAGTTTTAAGGATAAATCAACAATCACTTCCAGTTTAGGCTGGAGGTAATTTTTCGCTAAAAATAAATCGGTACCATTTTTATCCAATCAGCTGCCTTATGTGCAGTACCTTCCCAAATGTGTAATTGATTTGGCATTTC
>SEDG01000121.1 GCA_004295885.1 Pedobacter sp.
CCTGTAATAGCTGCGCTTGAATTATTAATCAGTGGTTTAGAAAAAGTAGATGTGGCGCCATCGCTATTTGTACCCATACTAGTAACTTTCCCCGTAACAGCACCATTATAACTCCAGTTTCCTGCGGCATCTGTTAAAAGGGTTGCAAACCAAGTTTTGCCTTGGCAATCTGGGCAAGAGTCTGTATAAAATAATTCCACTTTAGAATTAGGTAAATAATTTCCGCTGACATTAGTGCTGGTGATGGTACTTATCCTAGATTGTGTAATTACCTTTCCATTTGGTATATTCTTAAAAGTGACCGCTGTATTGTTGCAATAAAAACTATTTTTTAACATACTTATGGGATAAGCAATTTCAATCAACACCCCGGTTTTATTATAGGCGATGTTGTTCGCATCAGTTATCGAATTTCCTCCAATTAGGCCTTTGTTGCAAAAATTAACATGGATTCCAGTTTCATTTCCAAAATTCTCCGTACCTAAGAGGCCAGTGCCTATTTTATTATTTGAGACAACAAATCCACCGTTCACAAAGTCAATCTCTAACCCTATTTTCTGTGCGGAAATTATATTTTTAGAAATAATAGGAACAGAAAGTTGTCCATTAACATAAATCCCTATTGCTGAAGATGAAGGTATAGTTTTGGCAAGCGTTCTATCTACCCCAATTAGATTGTTTGTTATTTTAATACTTCCTTCAGCAGCCGCTACCGCTATACCCTTCACCGTATTCGAGGTTATCAAATTTCCCTCTTCGGGAGTGTCTCCACCTATAACACTATTTTTTAGAAAGCTTAAATCAATTCCTGTTTCATTAGGCTGAGCATTTAGTCCATTTTCTCCCAAACCTAAAATATTAGAAGATATCTTCACATTTACCACGTCATTTCTAGGAATGATATACGGAGATAGTATTCCTGCATAATTATTATTAAAACAATTTGGTTTGCCAGGAGCCCCAATAATAACATCACTTGTGTTTAGGAGAAAGATTCCCGCTTTTTTTTCATCAACAGCCCCTAGTGGATCCGATTTAAAATTGCTAAACGACAATCCATAGATTTCAATATTTTTGGCGTTATCCAGCCTTAGCCCAGAAAAATATGGCGCTACAACTCGTACCAAATAAATTCTGATATTTGGGTTTTGCAAGATTAAGCTAGGGTCTACAGGTTGTGTAGTGCCATCAATTGTAATATTAGAGGTGAGAATAGGAAGCTCGCTTTCTAGTGCAATGGTTAAATCGTTAACAGAGTTGCCCTGTATAGCAAAAAAGATATGATCAGTTTGAGTCGTTCCATTTTCATTTGCCAAAACTATCGCCTCACGGAGAGTACCAACGCCATCATTGGCGTTAGAAATAACAGTAAATGTGGCAGAGTTAGCACATAAATTAGCTGCAATAAAAAAGCAAAGACATAAAAACCACTTCATTTTCAAATTTCAAGATACAAAAAAACCAAGCCAATTAATTGGCTTGGTTTAAAAACATGCAATAATTTAATTAGTACTGAAAGGTTGTGTAGCTACCTGTAGTTAATGGATAGGTCGTATTACCCAAAACACCCCTTATATAAATGGTATAGGCTCTTCCTTTAGTAAAAGTAAAATTAGCTGAAGACGTTAAGGCTACTCCAGTTAAGCTATCATATAGTGCCAAAGCATTAACCGGTGCTATGCCATTGCCAGGCATCGGTATTTCTGCAAATTTGGAAGCAGCCCCATAAGCGACATTAGTAGCAATTTTGCTCATTGTGCTTGTTTTAACTAAATCCAAATTTGGACTACCGCTATACATATTTACAAATCGCAAAAATATTTTCGCTGTGTCTAATGCAGGCCTAATATCTTCAATCATTAAGATAGGACCAACAGATTTGTTGGTTGCACTATAAACACCAGAAGTAAATAAAGTGTAATACTTGCCTGCAACTGGGGTAATTGTTGTATTCAATACTTCCAAATTGGCATCAATCGTTAACGAAGGTATAGTTTTAGCCGTTAATTTTCTAGCACCCGGTGCTGTCGTAGCATAACCAAAGTCTGGATATAAACTCGTTGCAGTAGCATAATTGTAACCTGAATTTTCAACTCCAGATGAGGACAATGCGGAACTAAATTTAGCCCCATCTACGTAGTAATTGATAAAAGGGCTCCCAGGCGTTACGTTTAAAATTTTTAAATAGGAATATTTAGGGTCACCTAAAGCAACTTTTTCATACTCTGTTGTTTCTACTAATGTACCTTTTTCGCAGGCCGCAAACGAAACTGAGCAGGCCAGAATGATATATAATAATTTTTTCATTTTCTTTTTTTTAATTAAGGTTCAGTAAACCACATTTTTACTGTATGGTAATCAACTTTGTCTGCTCCAATCGTTTTCAAAGCGGCTGTATTCCATAAATATTCAGAATTATACCTCGGTCTAACCCTTTGTGCTGGCTTACCTCCATTATCTGAGAAAAATGAAGACGGGAAAAAGTAAGTGTTTAAATATGGATTATTTCCTTTACTATCACCGACATTGTAATTATACTTACGTAAATCGCTCCATGTTTCAACAAAACCATAAGCGTATAATGCTAAATACTTTTGTAACATGATATCTTTTAACGTTAAACTAGCAGCTGTTTGTCTAACAGATGCACTTGTCATATAAGCTGTTTTTTCTGCAGGGGTAATCACCGTCCCTAATGCACTTACAAAATCTATACTTGCCGAGATACCATTTTGGTAAGCAGTCAACGCTACGTCTGCCTTACCTGACCTAAAGGCTGCTTCAGCCTTTATGAACTGCATTTCCGCATAAGTCATAATTGGAAAACTTGCATTGTCTTTGAATAAGTACTTACCTAAACCAGCTCCCGGATTTACCCCCCCTAAAACACCATAAAGGTTAGGGATTTGATTTTTAGCAGCGACTGTACCAGCATCCGCAGAATTAGGTGCTGTTCCTCGGAATACTCCATCTGCAGAAGCAGTAATCATATTGTTTCTACGAGGATCGATTACTGTACCGGCCGCACCTGTAAAATAAGTTCCATCTAACAAGCCCACAATGATTCTTGTTTGACGGTAGGCATTTAGATTTGCCCTCAAGGGGCCGAAGAAATTTCCATTTGCAGCTGTACTCCCTGTGTTAGGAACGAGAAAGTTATCAGCATTACTAGCTAAAGATTTGTCTACATATTCGATCACTTTCGCAGGATCATAAGTAGCTTTATTGATTAAATTACTTGCATTTCTAGCCAAGATGCCATAGTTGAATTTAATCCATTTTGCTGCATCGCCGCTGTAAGCTAAATCAAAACCTACCATTTTTGCAGGTGTACCCGCACCATCAGTTCTGCTAAAGTTCTTGATCGATTCATTTGCTAATCGAACTACTTCTGCATAAACTTCTGGTTGTGGATCATAGTCAAAAACAAAACGGTTGGGTTCATAAGCCTGCTTCAAGATAATGTCTCCATGGTAATCAGTAGTAACTTGCCATGACCAAGCTTTTAATGCCTGTGCTAATCCTACATAATTCCATTCTTGTCTTTTCTCGCTATCCTCAATAATTAGGTTTAAGTTGGCGCCTAAGCCGTAGTAATTAGTTCTCCAAATTTCGCCTAAGGCATCACTTCCGACAAGCCAACCATGAGTTTCACCAACATTTACCGCTCCCCCGAAATATTGAATTGTACCTCCTAAGTACCTTGAATCAAACTGAATTCCACGTTCCATTTGTGCAAACAAAGGAGGTGTTAAGGTTTTGCTTTCTGGATCCTGAGGAGTAGCCGGATCGGTATTTATGTCGAAATACTTTTTACATCCGGAAAATATAATTGCAGAAGCAATTAACATTAAATATATCTTTTTCATCATTTTCAAATTAAAATCCAACATTTATACCAAACGAATATGTTTTTGGCAACCCGAATGAACCAAAATCGATACCGGTACCGCCGGTGCCACCCGAAGCCGCACTTAAACCATTAACTGATGGATCTACGCCCTTATAATTAGAAATTAGCAATAAGTCAGTCCCTGTCGCAAAGATACTTGCTGTTTTAAACACCTTACTCGAAGTAAATAATGTTTTAGGAAGGTTATATCTTAAGGTAACCTCTTTTAATCTAACCCAGTTGATATCTTTCTCAATAAAATCCCTAACATTATAGAATGTTGAATAGTAAGAAGTAGTGATATATGGAACTACAACGATATTATTTGGTGTAGGATTAGCGCTATTTTCTAAACCATCTCGCATTACTCCCGCAATAATTCTTGGCTCTTCGCGATCTAAGGACAACTTAGACATCCCACGAGCATATAAATAGGCTTCTGTTGCATTATAAATATCACCACCTTTGCGAATATCCATTAAGAAATTTAAATTAAAGTTCTTGTATGTAAAACTGTTGTTTATACCCAATCCAAAGTCTGGAGCAGCATCACCCATTGGCGTAAAGTTTGTATCCTTAATTGGCATGCCATTAACAGGATTTATTAAAGTTTGGCCATTTTTATTCCTCAAATAATCATTTCCAGCAAGAGCAGAAACTGAGTTGCCCACAAAATACTGCTTTCTAACGTTATCAGCCAACCAGCTGTCAGATACATAGAATGTTTCTTGGTCGCCCGGTAAAGATTTTATTTCACCTCGCTGCCTAGTTACGTTAGCAGTAATATCCCATGAAAAATCTTTTTTCAAAATTGGTGTTCCCTTAACAGTCAATTCAAATCCTCTATTTTTTATGACCCCACTATTAATGTAGGCTAAGATAGCACCTGTTGCGTAACTTAAACGAGGAGCAGTAATTTGTCCATCACTTTTGGTAAAGTAATAAGAAAAGTTCATTGATAATCTATTTTTTAGGAATGATAAATCCATACCTAAATCTGTAGTCGTAGTAAACTCCGCTTCTAAATCAGGATTACCTAAAGTCACATCTGTAGCAAAACCGCCTCCTGTTGTAGTTTGAGCGATTAGCCTAGTTTTCTTGATATACGCATATCGCGAATCTTTACCACCTTGGCCCCAAGATGCTCTGAATTTACCTTCTGACAACCAGCTTATATTTTTGAAAACTGGCAATTCAGTGAATACAAAACTCAGTGCAGTTGCAGGATAAAAGAATCCCACGTCTCCTGGACTTAAAGTAGAAGAGAAATCTTGACGACCAGTTAAAGTTAAATATAACATATCTGCATAGCCAAGTTCAGCCTGTGCAAAAGCCCCCATTTTTCGCTTATAAACGTCAGAAAACTGAACTCTTTGTGTTGTAGGATCGGTATTGTTCATACTAAAGAATCCGGATTGATAAAACCTGGTGCCAAATTGAGCTGTGGTTTGATCCCTATCATCGTTAATATCATAACCTAAAGTTAATCTAGGCGAAAATTTACCAAATGTTTTCTTCGCATTAACTACAAATGTTCCATTATATAATATCTTATTTTCTGAAAATGTATTTAAGCCTCCACCCACATACGCTGTAGAAGCAACATTTGCCCTATAAGCCTCTGGATGATAACCACTCAAACCTTGCATTGTGTATATGTCCACACCAGCCTTCATACTAATGTTTAACCATGAAAGAGGTTTGTAATCAATGCCGTAGTTACCAATGATACGAGACAACTTATCCCAATTCGGGTTGTTTTCCATAGCCCATAAAGGATTATCTAACTCAGCACTTAATGATCCCGTGATTGTTCTTCTTGCACCAGTTGATGTGTATCTATTTCTAATGTCATCTATTACCGGCCAAGTTAAAACGCTGATCATTGGACTAGCTTCACCTTTAAATGTTTTATTCGTTTTAGATGAAATCAAATTGAATGAACCATTCATAGAAATCTTTGAGCTAATTTTAGATGTCCCAGTTAACCTCGCATTGATGCTGTTAAAATCAGTTCCTTCGATTACACCATTCTGTTTAGTATAGCTAACACTACTTCTTACAGACAATGCTTCTGTACCTCCAGCAACAGACGCATTATGCCTTTGGGTAAAACCTGTTTTATAAAATGCTCCAAGATTATCATATCGCTGAAATTTTTCAGGATATCTAGCACCAAAATAGGTTCTCGTTCTAATCTCTTCGTCAAATATACCTCCTGCACCACCCCCATACACAGTTTGAACGTCTGGGAAACGATAAGCATTATCAAATTTAAATACATTATTATAAGCAACAGTTGCTTTACCTGCTTTAGCTTTTTTAGTAGTAATCACTACAGCACCAGATGCACCTTGTGTACCATATAAAGCCGCAGCTTCTGGCCCTTTCAAGATAGTTAATGATTCAATATCTTCTGGATTAATGTCCATACCCCTATTTCCGTAATCGTTTTGACGGTTAAAAGTTCCTTGACCTACTAGGTTATACTCACTAAAAGTATTATTTGAAATAGGTAATCCATCAATTACAAATAAAGGCTGATTATCTCCATCTAACGAAACAGCTCCACGAATAATAATCGAAGATGAAGCGCCAGGCGTACCATTAGTTGGGGTAACAGTTATACCTGCCACACGGCCTTGCAATGCGTTAATAAAGTTTTCTCGTTGACTGCCTGCAATTTCTGCTCCACCAACTGTCTGTGCATCATATCCTAATGATCTTTTGGTACGTTCAATACCTTGTGCAGTTACAACAACCTCATTCAATTTGTTGGTGTCTGAATTTAGCGCCACGTCAATCACAGTACTCGAACCAACTGTTCTCTCTTGAGTAATTAACCCTAAATACACAAACTGCAGTACATCTCCTGCTTTTGTTTTAATAGAATAAGTTCCTGTTGTACTTGTTTGAACAGCATAAGCCGTCCCTTTAATTTTTACAGAAGCACCTGGAATGGGCAATCCATCTTCTGAAGAAGTTATTTTTCCAGTAACAGTTACCTGTTGAGCCATCACGTGGATAGCGGTTAGAAAAATGCC
>SEDG01000727.1 GCA_004295885.1 Pedobacter sp.
CATTAATGGTGTAAATGGTGGGTTGAACTGCAGTTTCAAAACCTTGAGATTTAAAATCCTTAATTACACCAACTATTTTATATGGAATGCCACTGCCTGTAATGGTTTGTCCTATGGGATTTTTCAGTTCATATTTTGCGGCTGCAGTTTCATTAATTACAGCAGAATTTACCGTATCTGCTTTAAATTTGTTGGAAAAGAAACGACCTTCCTTTAATTGGATATTGAGGGTCTCGAAATAATCAAATTCGACATTTACAAAATCGATATTGGCCTTTATACCATTTGCCGAATAACTATTTATCCCATTTGTACCTCCCGGTATATAGGTTGCCACGGTCGCTAACTGAACACCTGGAATTTTCAACATTTTCTCTCGAAGTGGTTCAAAATTCACTGATCCCATTTTTGCAGGGTTATTGAAAAGTGTTAGATTTTTAATATAAACTACTTGACTTGCTTTAAACCCCACATCTTGGTTTCGCATGTATTTTAATTGCGAATCGATGGTAACTAAGCTAATGATAAACACTACAGCAATGCTAAACTGGAAAACCAACAAACCATTACGCAACCAATAGCTCTGTTTACTTGTAGAAAAATTACCTTTTAAAACGAATGCCGGTTTAAAACCTGACAAGACAATCGCAGGGTAAACACCTGCAATCAGTGTTATTACGCATAAAATGACTGGCAACTGCCAAAATAATTTGTTTTCTAAATCCCAAACAGAAAGTTGGATTTGAAATAGGTTATTGAAGCTTGGCATGGCTAATTCGGCTAAAATTAAAGCCAGGATTATAGCTACAAAACACTGCATAAAAATCTCGATCAGAAACTGTTTGGTCAATTGAAAACGGAAAGCGCCCAATACTTTTTTAACACCTACTTCTTTGGCACGTTTAGCAGCTTGTGCAATACTCAAATTAGTAAAATTAATACAGGCTATCACCAAGATTAACACCCCTAATACTGAAAGTGCAATGAGTATTTTATAGGGCGTATCGTTACCTGCTTTTGGTCTTAAATGCAAATTAGATAATGGATCCAAAAATGCTGAAATGCCTTTAACCTCATCAATTTTTTTACTTTTTAGTAATTCAGCTTGGTATAGGTTAGCAATCATTTGCTCCAAGCTCGCTACATCAGTCCCGGGTTTTAGCTGTAAACAAATGGTATAATCATTCATGTCATAATTGTCTCCTTTACCTAATTCATTGGCAATGGAAACGCCATCGAAAACAAAGTTAGAGTGCAAATTTGATTTAATTGAACCAGCTATTATTCCAGTAATTCCAGAATTACTTGCGCCAAACCCAACCATTTCAGATTTGTCATCTTTTTTATTGGGAAAAAGCGTTTTCATACTTTCATTACTTAAATAAGTAAGTCGCTCTACATCGCCAGATGGCTTTACTAGACCACCATTTGGTTTTATGTCTAATATTT
>SEDG01000122.1 GCA_004295885.1 Pedobacter sp.
GCCCACCGCGTGTCAAATTTACCATCGTTTAATGCATTGGCAGCAAACTGGTTGTTTTTATCCGTCCAAGTGCTGGTAGCGCTTACCGGTTTGTTAAAAGATATAAAGTTTCCATTTTTTGGTAAAGGCTTGCTAGGCGATAAATTAAGGCGTTTACCTAAACTGATGATGGTATTGGCGGTATATTCGCGTATTTTTCCAGTCTGATCTGGCGGTACATTTACAACCAAACAATTATCGTTATAAGTGCTCCAATAAAAAAGTTCTTCCAACTCGTCTAAATCCCTAACGGGAAGCTCTTCCCTTTTTTCGAACCAGTTCCAGCTCTTGCTAATGCAAATGGTATGCTCAAATGGTAAGTAGTAAGATTTTCCCTGATGCAAATACTGTTTTTTGTCAAATCTGGTAATCATTTGTGGATCCCATAAGCGAAAGTCTGAAGGGAAATATTGAAAAAAGTATTTGTTATCCACAGTCATATTTGCGGGTAACGTGTAATTACGTTTGCCTTCCTCATTCACAATAGTTTGGTTAACACTTACTGCACATGCTAGATTGTATTTTTTAACTAATTTATACACTTGATCTATGCCCCAATCTTCAGGCTTGCGGTCCCAGCCACCATCTAACCAAAGCTCACCAATTGGTCCGTAATTAGTGAAAAGCTCCGTCAATTGATTTAACATGTAATCAACATATTTTTGAGGGTTTTTATCTTTATAAGATGGCTCATGCCTATCCCATAACGAATAGTAAATGGCGAATTGGATACCGTATTTTTTACAGGCTGTTGCAACTGCCTTAACCACATCATTTTTTACTGGAGAAGAGGCTACGTCATAATTGGTATATTTACTATCCCATAGGCAAAAGCCATCATGGTGTTTGGTTACCAATAAAACATACCTAAAACCTGCATCTCTTGCCGTTCGTACCCATTGGTCGGGATCCAGATTTGTGGGATTGTACGAACTCACTGGCAAAGTTCCATCAGACCATTCTGTTTCATTAAAGGTATTGATGCCGAAATGAATAAACATTCCATATCCACGTTTGATCATGGCTGCCTGTGCTAAATTTGGGGAAGTTGCAGGCAGTAATGTTTGTGCCTCACAATAAATCGATGCGGCTAATAAGAAGAGTAAATTAAATAATGCCTTTTTCATAATTTGTTATTTAAAATAGCAGTAAAGTACCACCATAATGGTCAGGAGCAAAGCTGATAGAAATTTATAGTTGCCGATACCTGTCCAACCCTTAACCTGCAGCGGTTCCCAAAATGAATTCCAATAAAGTTTTTTGCTTTGTTCGGTATGCACTACCGGATAAATATATGAACAGGAAACCTGTATGATTACACAAGCAACAAAAAGATAAAAAGCCATCATCATAAAAGGAATCTTGCCAATCAGTGTGTCTGGATTAAGCTTGTTGATTACAAAAACAACAACTCCTAAAATTGAGCCTAACCAAAGGGTATATTGTGCGGCCTTTCCCGATGCTTTTTTCCAAAATACACCCAGTAAAAACACACAGGTAATAGGCGGTGCTATATGCGCAATAATGTCGTTTAGTCCCTCGAAAAGGCTAGTATATTGATTTAGCAAGGGCAAAAGACAAATTGAAACAAGTAGAGCTATCCCGGCAGACCAACGACCAACACTAACCAATTTTTTATCGGAAGCCTCTGGCTTAAATCTTTTATAGAGATCGTAGCTACTTAGCGTAGCTATGGAGTTTAAGGCACCTGCAATTTGACTCATTAACCCAGAAAGTAACGCTGCTACTAAAATACCTATTAAACCTGAAGGTAGTAATTGAGTAATCATCAACGTATAAATCCCTTTTGTGTTTAAAGCGGTTTTACCATCAACCACTGTTTGTAGGCTCGATAAATCCATTAAGTTGCTTTTATATAAGGCATAAGCAAAGAGACCTGGCAATACGAAGATAAATACAGGTAAGATTTTTATGAAGCCACAAAAAAGTACGCCTGCTTTTGCTTGATCTTCATTTTTTGCTCCTAATGCTCGTTGTACAATGGTTTGATCGGCACACCAATACCATATTCCTAAAATGGGATAACCTAGAAAAATTGAAATCCAACTCATCCCGCTTTCATCGCCAATTGGCCTGATCATACTTAATTTATCCATAGAATTTTGTTGCTGCAAAACGGTAGTCAGGTTTTCCCATCCGCCTAATTTATTCCAAGAAAATATGGTGATGATGATCGCCCCTGCAATTAAAACTACGCTTTGGATTGTTTCGGTCACCACCACGGCACGTAATCCGCCAATGATAGTATAAAGGCCAGTTAATGCTGCTATAGCGATAATACTAGTATACATATTGATACCGAAAAGAGTTTCGAGCACTATGCCGCCAGCCAAAAATGAAAATGCAATGTGAATGATAACTGCAGAGATAATAGAGATAAAAGCCAACCAATCTCTACATGCCCTGTTGTAACGGCGTTCTAAAAAATCGGGCAAAGTGGTAACGCCAGATCGGATGTAGAAGGGAATAAAAAATACCGCTAATAAGATCAAAGTAAATGCAGCCATCCATTCGAAATTTCCGTTCAGTAGTCCAGAATCAAATCCACTCTGTGCCAAACTTACCAAGTGCAGGCAAGAAATATTTGTAGCAAAGAGTGCTAGACCAATCATTGGCCACCTAAGGGTTTTGCCAGCCAAAAAATAATCATTACTGCTGGTTTGCTCTACTTTCTTCTTACGCGTGCCGGCCCATAAGCCGATGGTTACAATAAAAATGATGTAGCCAATGGTTATCACAATATCAATTGTACTTATCATATCTGGTTTATTTTGGACTTATTTTAAATCGCAGCTGCTACCTGGTTCTTGTGGTGTAACGTAAACGCCTTCTTTTATTTTTATTGGATTACGAAAGTGTTGTTTTAAATGTGGGATATGCTCTAGAAATAAGGCTTCATGTCCCATAGCGATATGATTAAACAGCACCAAGTGTTGATGTAGCTGACCCATATCGCCAACATGAGGCACTACTGGAACATTGAATTTTTTGCATAATAAACTAATGGTTATGAATTCACTCACTCCACCAACACGAACGGCATCAACTTGTGCGAAACCCGTACAGCCAGTTTGTAGATAGTTCTTGAAAATAATTCTATTGGGCACATGTTCACCCAATGCTATTTTTACTGGCGAAATCTCCTTCGCAAGGGTTTGATGCGCCAAAATATCATCCGGGTGGGTGGGTTCTTCAACCCAAAAAGGATTCATGTGCTTCAACTCACTGCAAATTGATATAGCCTGTGGCAAGGTCCATTGTTGGTTAGCATCGAGCATTACTTTCACGTGTTCTCCCGCAACATCTCTTACTATATTCGCTCTTCTTATGTCTCTTTGAGGATCTGCAGAACCAACTTTAAGTTTCATCGCTGTAAAGCCGTTGGCGATAGCTATTTTGCAATTTTCCCTTACTTTTTCGTCATCGTAGTTAAACCACCCCACAGAAGTATCATAACCAGGATAACCTTTATCTAATATGCCCTCCCTAGCAGTTTTTTGTTCTGCCTGATTTTTCAACAGGTCAATTGCTTCCGCCCTGGTCATCACATCTTCGAGATAAGAAAGATCTAAGGTGTTCACAATCTCCTCTGGACTAAGGTCTATCAGTAATTTCCATAAGGGAACACCACGTTTTTTGGCCCATAGATCGTAACAGGCATTAGTTACAGAGGCAAGGCCGAGTTGTACTACGCCTTTATGCGGTCCCAACCACCTAAATTGTTGCTCGTTAGATAAGTTAGCAAATGTACTTCCAAAGTCGTTCATTAGTTCTTCTATCCCTTTGCCTTTTAGGGTGTTGGCGTAAAATTCGGCAGCCTTGCAAACCAAGTCGTTTCCGGCACCAAGTGTGAAGGCGAGTCCAGTTCCAGTTTTATCGCCGTCACTCAGTTGAGTTACTGCATAAGAATATTGAGGATCTTTATGTATGGCATCGCTTCCCGCACCTTTTACGAGTTCAAAGCGTTTGTCGGTGATTTCTATTTTGTCAATCATATTTGCTTAGGTTGAATTAAAGTTCTGTAACCCAGCTCTGCACCTCCACTCACTGGTAAAATAGTACCAGTTATAAATCTGGCGGCATCGCTTAATAAAAAAACACAGGCATCTGCAATCACATCTCCTGCTGGCATACTGCCTAAAGGTTGTAGGTTTGCTAAATATTGTTGCATCTGCTCTTTTTCAGGTTGTTCATTGCTCCAAGATTGTAAGGTTGGGGTATTTACCGCTGCGGGAGATACTGCATTTACACGTATTTGGTAAGGAGCATAATCTAAGGCCATGGCTTTTGTTAACGCATTAATGGCGCCCTTTGTGGCTACATAGGCGGCGTGGTTATCTTGTCCAATGGTCGCCGTTAGTGAGCTGGTGTTTAATATGCAGCCTTTGCTTTCTTTAAGATGTTGAATTGCATAACGTGTAGTGTAAAGGATGCTTTTAACATTAACGTTCATGAGCAAGTCCCATTCCTGATTTGTGGTTTGATCTAGGCTTTTAGAAGGGTGGGCAATACCTGCGTTGTTATGGATGGCATTTATCCGACCGAATTTTTTAATTACAGTTGAAATAGCTGCGGCTACTTCCTCCTCATTGATTAAATTGCAAGTTATTGCCAAGTTTTGTTGCCCATAAAGTTCGTTGAGTTGTAACGTGGGAATTTGGCCCTTATCCAAAATGCAAACTATGGCGTTAGCTTTTGCGTAAGCTTTTGCGCATTCCCAGCCTATACCATCGGCACCGCCAGTTAAAACAACGATTTTGTCATTAAGCATAAGATTCAATATTTGGTTGGTATTTTTAAAGCTAATTTATTAACGAAGGATTAAACTAACTAGGGGTTGGTTAGCCAATAATGATGTTATATTAGCTGTATTGGATAACTATTTTTAGATAACCGATAATTAAATGTATTTTCAAGGATTGCTTTTTTAAAACCAATATTAAATATGAAGCCCATTTTTGCTAAAATACTTGATGGGAAAATCAACGATATCTACAGTCTAAAGGTGATAGATTTGCCTTATTTTTCTACTGATTTTCATTTTCATGAGGAGTGCCAGCTTACCTATACCATAGAGAGCGAAGGACGTGTGATGATTGGTGATAGCATCGCCAACTTTAATAATGATGAGCTTATTTTTGTGGGCTCGAATGTTCCCCATGTATGGCATAATAATAAGCAGTATTTCAACGATGAATTAACTGACCCACATGCCCGATCGCTTTCCCTGTTTATACACCCAGAAAAAATACTTCATATTTTTAGGGATTCAGAAACTATCCAACGCTTAAGGAACTTTTTCCTGTTGGGCAAACGCGGAATGAAATTTGGTTTAAAGACTAAAACGGCGTTGAGCAATTTGTTGAGGAAGGCTGCTCAGGAAAAAGAGGAAATCACGAGATTGATAGCGGTGCTTGAAATTTTAGACTTGCTTTGCCATACCAAGGATTATCATTTGCTTTCAAGTCCAGGTTATACAAATAATTATCAGCTAAAGGACAATGATAAGATGGACAAGATATTAAAGTACATATTTGATAATTTCAATAAGGAGATATTACTTGATGAGGCAGCTGAAATATGCCATATGAATAAGCATGCCTTTTGTAGGTATTTCAAGAGCCGCACCCAAAAAACTTTTGTGACTTTTGTGAACGAGGTTAGAATTGGACATGCATGTAAACTATTGGCAGAAACCGACCAACAGATCAGTGATCTTGCCTATTGTTGCGGTTTTAATAATCTTTCCAATTTCAATAAGTTCTTTAAGCTGGCCAAAGGCGTTACACCACGAGTATATAAAAAAATGCTGTTGGTAAATTGATTTGGAACTAATCAAATGCTGACTTCCTCCAAATGTTCTAATAAAAACCATATCGAACCCTTCCAAATTGAAAAAAACCATTCCATTTTGATAGGGTAGATCGTGATGAACTAAACCCTAAAAATCTTTTAGATATTGTTTAAAGCTATTTTTTAAAATCTTTTTGGCTTTGGGCATTCGCTTTGTTGCGCTGCTGACAAATAAATTTAAAAGACTATGTTTCTCATTATTTTGGGTATGCTTATCGTAGTGGTAAGCTTTTTTATGACCAATGGCGACAGTCCTTTGGCAAGGTTTAAAGGTATAATTCGCATTACTGGTTTGGTAGTCGTCTTTTTGGGCGCAGTTACTTCGATGTTCAAGGTAATTGATGCTGGAGATGTTGGCGTAAAGACGTTGTATGGAAAGGTTGATGATGGCGTGCTGCTTAGTGGACTGAACGTTGTGAACCCATTGGTAGAGGTAACTACATTTGATATTAGGACGCAGAACTACACCATGTCTGCGGTGCACAATGAAGGAAATAAAGATGGAGACGATGCCATTAGGGTTTTATCTGCCGATGGACTGGAGGTGGTTATCGATCTTTCGGTACTGTTTAAAGTGAAACCTAGCGCTGCTCCAAAAATCCTTTCTACCATCGGGGTAGATTATGTAGACAAAGTGGTAAGGCCAATTACCAGAACTGCAATTAGAGACAACGCCGTTTCTTATGATGCTGTTTCACTATACTCTTTAAAACGGGAAGAGTTTCAGCAAAAAATCTATCAAACTATTGCACGCAGTTTTGCGAAACGAGGTCTGGATCTTGAGCAATTATTGGTAAGAAATGTTACCTTGCCAGCTTCTGTAAAGGCTGCAATCGAATCAAAAATCAATGCAGAACAGGAGGCGCAAAAAATGACCTTTGTGCTTCAAAAGGAAAAACAGGAAGCAGAACGTAAACGTGTAGAAGCACAAGGTATCGCCGATTACCAAAAAATCCTGTCTACTGGCTTAAGTGATAAACAGTTGCAATATGAAGCGATCAAG
>SEDG01000728.1 GCA_004295885.1 Pedobacter sp.
AACGAATGGCTAGAAAATGTAACTTCAGGTAATTATCAATCTTATTATAACAAACAATACCAAACTAATTAATGGAAATACAAGAAACGGGGCTAAAGGATTGTTTAATTATCAAACCTAGGGTTTTCGACGATGCAAGAGGTTACTTCTTCGAGAGCTTCAACCGTCAAACTTTTGAAGAGAAAACCGGATTGTCTGGTAATTTTGTTCAAGATAATCAATCCTATTCATCTTACGGTGTAATTAGGGGTCTGCATGCTCAAAGTGGCGAGTTTGCACAAGCAAAGCTTGTTCGTGTAATTAAAGGAGAGGTGTTAGATGTTGCTGTTGATGCGAGGCCAGGTTCTCCAACTTACGGCAAACACATTGCGGTGAAATTGAGTGCAGAGAACAAATTGCAATTGTATGTGCCTAGGGGCTTTTTACACGGATTTTCAGTATTAAGTGAAACTGCAGAATTTTTCTATAAGTGTGATAATTATTATAACAAGGCTTCAGAATTGGGCGTCATTTATAATGATCCACAACTAAATATCGATTGGTTAATACCTGATGAAGCTGCGGCTGTTTCAGATAAGGACTTGGTTTTAAATACTTTTTCATCGCTTTCTTAATGGGTAAAATATTAATTATAGGTGCTGCCGGACAATTAGGCCAGTGTATAAAAACTGTAGCGCAACGACGATCAATTACAGACATTGTTTTCCCATCAGAGCAAGACGGAAATATTCTTAATATTGCACTATTAAACGAATTGTTTGTAAAAGAACAACCCGAATATGTGATCAATTGTGCCGCTTACACTGCAGTAGATAAGGCCGAAGACGATGTCGAACTAGCAAAAGCAATCAATCAAACAGGAGCCGAAAACTTGGCGGAAGTTTGCAAAAATAATAATGCTACCCTAATTCATATTTCTACTGATTTTGTATTCCAGGGCAACGTAGTAAAGTTATTAAAAGAGAATGATGAAGCGAACCCCATCAATGTTTATGGTCAGACAAAGTTGGATGGAGAATTAGCTATTGCCAAATCACTGGCTGCGCATGTCATTATTCGTACCAGCTGGCTTTATTCAGAATATGCCAATAATTTCGTGAAAACGATGTTGAAACTGGGAGCCGAAAGAGATGAGCTAAATATTATTGCAGATCAGGTTGGCACCCCAACTTACGCAATCGATTTAGCTAACGCCATTTTTGATATCATCGGATCGAATAACATCATTTATGGAACCTTTCACTACAGCAATGAAGGCGTAACTTCTTGGTTCGATTTTGCCAAGGCGATATTTGAGATCAGCGAGACTAGGGTGAAAGTTAATCCCATACCAGGCTCAGCCTATCCTACTAGAGCAATTAGACCTTCTTTTTCTGTAATGGATAAAAGTAAAATAAAAACTACATTTAACATCGAAATCCCTTATTGGAGAGATAGTTTGGTGGC
>SEDG01000729.1 GCA_004295885.1 Pedobacter sp.
TGTAAACCTACTTTGATGGAGCCAATCATGAAAATCGAAATCTTAACCCCAGAAGAAAACATGGGTGATGTTATCGGTGACATGAACCGTCGTCGTGGTCAACTTTTAGGTATGGATACTCGTAATGGGTCTCAAGTAATTAAAGCAACTGTGCCTTTGTCTGAAATGTTTGGTTATGTAACTCAGTTACGTACAATCACTTCTGGACGTGCAACTTCAACAATGGAATTTGATCATTATGAAGCAGCGCCTAAAAACGTACAAGATGAAGTAATTGCTAAATCTAAAGGAAAAGTTAAGTCAGAAGACTAAATAAGATAAAGGAAGAAAGAGCAAGGATAAAAGATTAGTCTTTATTCCTTGTTCCTTCATCCTTTATCAAAAATATAAATCCGATTGCTTGTTATTAATAGCTCTAACAGGTGGTCATAATTAAAATAGAACATGAGCCAAAGAATCAGAATTAAATTAAAATCTTACGATTACAACTTGGTAGATAAATCTGCTGAGAAAATCGTTAAAACTGTTAAGCCTACGGGTGCAGTAGTTAGCGGACCAATTCCGTTGCCAACAGAAAAGAAAATCTTCACTGTTTTACGTTCACCACACGTGAACAAAAAAGCACGTGAGCAATTTCAATTGTGTGCTTATAAACGTCTTTTAGATATTTATAGCTCTAACTCTAAAACTGTTGATGCATTGATGAAACTTGAATTACCTAGCGGTGTTGAAGTAGAAATCAAAGTTTAATGATTTATAGTCAAACAAAAAGGTCCTTGAAATTTTCAAGGACCTTTTTTTATATTCAAGGAATTTAGCCAACTCCAAAATAAATACTCCAAACTATTTCCCTCTACTTTTCATTTCTTCAATAATATTGCGCTCATCTTGAAGCTCTCTAGCTAGCTTTCTTTGCTGCTCATTTGATTTAGCTTTGTAGGCTTGATATTCTGCTGAAATTTCATCATAAAGCTGTGTTCTATGTTTAGCTTCCAATATGTTTTTAGCAGATTTTGCTATAACTATAAATAACGCCAAAGCTAGCACAACGATGATAGACCAGACAATAATATTATAGGTTCCTTTTGTAAACGAAATCCCTAAAAAGTTAATTTCGTCAATCTTAGCGTTTGTGTTATTTAAGCTGGCTTCTTTACCATTAACCTCTGTTTGTAGAGAAGCAATTGTTTTGCCTTGTTCGGTAACTTTGGCTTTTGCTTTATTGAGTTCGATTCTTTCTTTTTTTAAGGTATCGATAGCACTTTTCCAAACAGTTGATAATCTTGCAGGATTAATTAATTTGTAACCATTTAAAGATTTTGATCTGGAAAGCATAAATTGATACTGCCCATTTAAACTAAAATCTGTGTTCTTTACTGTATCAATGTATTTGCGGGTCGATATGTACTTTTTTGCGGCTACTTGCTGTGGTTTTGCTGCATTTTG
>SEDG01000730.1 GCA_004295885.1 Pedobacter sp.
ACAGTAAAAAAACAACTGTTAACTCACCGATTGGTAGAACGTGATAACCTGCAAAGTACCTATAGGGCAAGTTTAACGTACGTGGAGCCTATCAACGCAAAATCGCAATTAGAATTTAATGGACAGATTAACCGCAACAGTTACGATAACGAAGCCATCACCAGTGATATTTTAGCCAATGGAAACTTTGCGCCTGTAGATTCGCTAAGTAACATCTACGACTATTCTTTTACCCAAAGTAGAATTGCCTTAAACTATCGCTATGGTATTAACAATGGTTCAAAGGTTAGGTTTTCAGTAGGTCTAACCGCCGTTCCAGCATTGTTAAGCGGCACAAAGGTAAGTTTAGGTACCACCACACATAGAAACAGTTTTAACTTAATCCCAATTGCGAGGTTCCAATATTTATGGTCACGTCAGCACAGCATTCAAATCAATTATTCAGGAAATGCAAGCGAACCAACGTTCGATCAAATACAACCAGTAAGAGATTTGTCTAATCCACAAAGCCCTGTAGTTGGTAACCCCAACCTAAAAGCTACTTTTAATCACTCCATCAATACATCTTACAATAATTATATCGCAAATTCAAAGCTTAATTACTCAATTAATATGAACGCTACATTTATAGATAATTCGGTTATTAGAAACTCTGTGCCGATTATTCAAGATGGCGTTACAGCTTACGAAACTAGGTTTATCAATGCTTCTGGCGTGTACAGAGTGGGAGGTAATTATTCCATTAATAAACAACTGGCCGATAGAAAATACAATCTTGCTTTTAATGGTAACGTAAACCATAATCACAATGTGGCAATGGCCAGAAACATTTCTTATACCACCTCGTCATGGAGCATGAACAACCGTTTCGGACCAAGAATAAACCCAACGGAATGGATAGAAATTAATCCAAACGTAGGTTACAGTTTCATTAAATCTAGCACTACCCAAGTCGGTGCGCAAGGAAACTTAACTAAAACCTTATCTTTCAATATCGATGGTAAATTTATCGCTTGGCAAAGCTGGATCATCGGCTACAGCGCAAGCAAGAATTTTGTGAGCGGTATATCTGCCAACGTAACTTCGAACCCATTTGTTGTAAATAGCTATTTGCAAAAAGAACTTTGGAAACGTAGGGCTAGCCTAACCTTCCAAGCGTTCGATGTGTTTAATCAAAACAACTTTGTAGCAAGAAACCTATCAGACGATGGTGGTTATACCGATACCAAAACCAACGCTTTAAGTCGTTATTTCATGATTAAATCTGTTATGTCAAGCCTATAAGGTTTTTAAAACCTTATAGGCTTTCAAAAGGATTTGCACTACAATCGGGTTTACAAAACAAAAGGCAGTGCAAAACATAAAATTAAACACCCGTGAAAAACGTAAAAGCCATTCGGCGGCTAGCGAGGCAAGCCTAGAGCGGAGGAAGATTAGTAGCAAGGAGGCTACCTTCCGTATTAGATTGCTTCAGGCGGTGAAGACCTACGGAGTGATGTGGTTTGTTAAACAAATCATAAACTAAACAAAAAAAGCCCATCTTTCGATGAGCTTTTACCGTAGCGGGAACGAGAGTTGAACTCGTGACCTCAGGGTTATGAATCCTGCGCTCTAACCAACTGAGCTACCCCGCCATTTCTTTATTTTAACGCTAACTTCCTGATAATTATCAAGTAGTCTTGTTAAATAATATCCGAATGTTGAATACTATTTTTTAAAGAGTTGCAAATATAGAATAAATTACTTTTCTTTAGAAATAATAAGTAAAAAAATAGTCCATTATTTTAAGAATATAGGTGTTTTAGGATGTCAGAAAAGAAAAAATTTACATTAGAATATGAGTTGAGGTCATCTCCCCGTATATTATTCAGTTTTATAAGCGAACCAAACGGCTTGTCTCAATGGTTTGCAGACGATGTGATTTTTAGAGATCAGGTTTACACTTTCACTTGGGACGACGAAGTGCAGAAAGCAAAAATGCTCAGCATTAAAGAAAACAAACTGGTTAAATTCAAGTGGTTAGACGATGAACCACATTGTTATTTCGAAATGGAAATTGTACAAGACGAATTAACCAACGATGTAGCATTGGCTATTACCGATTTTGCTACAGACGAGACACGCTCAGAAAAAACACAAATTTGGGATAATCAAATCACCTACCTCCTTAGCGTAATTGGTGCCTAAATTTTCGTCGGCTTTATCTATCTTTGTATATTGAAAAAGATACATCTATTACTGATAAAGGCATTCATTAGACCATTTTTCGTCACATTTTTTATTGTGATGTTTATTCTATTGATGTTTTTCTTGTTTAAATACATAGACGATTTAATAGGAAAAGGATTTGAATGGTACAC
>SEDG01000731.1 GCA_004295885.1 Pedobacter sp.
CCAAGTTGAATCCCGTTTAGCGTATAAGGATTAGATGTATTAATCGCCGCCGAACTGTTATCAGGTCTATAATTATATGCAGCCGTAAATGCATCAAGATACGTGGCTTTCGCTACTCCAACTTTTGCTTTTGCACTTAACTCGCTAGCCTTGTACATTTTTCTTTTCGGGTAGTTCTGCTTCGCTAAATCAACATACTTTTGCAACAAAGGATAATTAATGTTGCCAATAAAACTTTCCTGAGCAGTTGCGACATTTAAGGAAAAAAAAAGGACCACAGAAAGTATAGCAGCTCTCATCATTTATTTTGGTATTAAACTTTTTCTTTTTGGAAAAGTGCAGGGATAGTCATAAAAATAATCTTTAAATCTAACCAAATGGTGAATTTTTTGGTGTAAAAATTATCAAACTTTTTTCGTTCCCTATCAGACATATCTTTTTTTCCTCGTTTAGTAATTTGCCATAACCCCGTGATGCCTGCAGGCCCTAAAAAACGAGTAGACCACTCGTCTGTCGTGAGTTGTTCTGCTTCGTACAGAGGCAAAGGCCTGTTGCCAACAATAGACATATTTCCTAAAAGGACATTAAAAAGTTGTGGAAGTTCATCAAGGCTAGAGTTTCTAAGAAAACTACCAAGTTTAGTTACTCGAGGATCGTTTTGTATTTTAAAGAAAGCAGAATCTCCGTATTGGTTATCTTTCTTCAGATTCTCGATCTCTTTATCTGCATTTGCCCTCATCGACCTAAATTTATAAAAATCAAATATCTGATAGCCAGAGCCTACTCGTTTGCTTGCATAAAATACTGGCCCTTTTGAATCTAATTTTATCAAAATCGCTACAACTATAAAGAGGGGACTTAAAAATATTAATGCTGTAATCGATAACGTAAGATCAAAAATGCGTTTTGATAAAGGTGTTTTATACTGCTCTAGCGGTTCGTTAGGTAAATTTTTTAATTTCGAATGAAGTATTTTGTAGGTGTACAGAAACTGTAGCCTCAACTTAATATCAGCAAAGGTAAAAATAGGGCTATAACAATCGCTAACACGCAGCTCAAAAGCTTTTTTGGTAACGCTGGCATCTTTTTCCGTTAATAGTCCAAATGTTTCGGTGATATCATTTTCATATTCATTTGCATAATAAATAATGTTAAATCTAGATTGATTGGCACTAAATACTGAAGTGTCTGTGTTTTCCATTATTCGAAAAATGATTTAATACTTTCTTTAAGTTTTCCGGGATTAAAAGGCTTTTGTACCAGTAAATCATAATTGTACGGGAGCTTAGTTTTCAAGTCCTCAATTGAGTAATTTCCCGTTAATAGTATGATTGGAATATCTCTATAATAACCACTAGTTTTAATGCTCCTCACAAAGTCAAGCCCATTTACATACGGCATTTCAAGATCAGAAATAATAAGATCTGGCATATTTCCATCATCCATCCAGCTGATGGCTTCTAGGCCATTATTTTTTACCTCTAGTTCGTAATTTTCTTTTAAGATAAATTCTAAAAGCTTAAGTACAGTAACCTCATCATCAATCAGTAAAATTGATTTTTTATTTGTATACTGTTTGTTAATGGTTTTTGACATCTGTATAGGGAAGATTGTATCATGAAATCATAGATGCTTAAAAGTAAATAAAATTTTTAATTTTTGCCTTAAACTTAAATTTTTTATTTTGAAGTTATAATAGCTCAATTTGACGCTTAATACTTTCCTCTAAAGAAATTAATGTTTCAGTACGCTGTATTCCTTTAACTGCTTGTATTTCTTCGTTTAACACATGGCGCAGATGATCAGTATCTCTGCAAGTAATTTTAGCGAACATACTATATGAACCCGTGGTATAATGCAACTCTACCACTTCCTTTATTTTGCTCAATTGCGCAACCGCATCTTTGTATAATGAACCTTTCTCTAAATAAATACCTAAAAAGGCAGTGATGTCGTAACCAGCTTTTTTGGGGTCTATTATTAAATGAGAACCTTTTATAATGCCCATATCAGCCAATTTTTTCATTCTAACGTGTACAGTTCCACCAGAAATGATAAGTTCTTTTGCAATTTCCGTATAAGGCTTAGTTGCATCTTGCATCAACTGTGTTAAAATTTGAATATCGAGGTTGTCAATTTCTAAATTTTGAGTTTCTTTTTTAAGCATATTTTTCTAAAATTTTATTGATAATGCGAATATATTACAATATTCATAAAAATAAAATTAAATGTTTAA
>SEDG01000003.1 GCA_004295885.1 Pedobacter sp.
ACTTCAAATCCGTTTTCAGCACCTAGTTTTTTAAGGGCTATAATTCCATCAGGTATTGAGTTATGATGAAATCCCTTGGTTAATGAAAAGACAAGTACAGTTCGCTTTTTAGATTTCTCTACTTTAGACTTAAAACCAAAAGACAAGGTAATCCCTGAAAAGAGGAACAGATAAATTAAAACACGTTTCATTCATTCATATTTGAATGACCAATTTACAAAAAGTATTTAATGTTTAGTTACTTTACTTAATTTTAATGGGTACAATAAATTAGAAAAATAGACTGTTGATTAAATTTACAGTAAAGGAAGAAGTGTTACTTAGGACTTTTAAGTCTTGGTAGTGTTTTTTGATCTGGAGGCAATGCTTTAAATCTCTCGTAAGCCTCCAACAAATAAAACTTGAAATCGTCAGCGTCAGCATTAACTGCGAACTTAACATCTGGGCGATAAAGCATTAAAAAAGCATCTAAGTCTGGTTGCTTTAAAGGCAGTAGACTTGTAACTGTCAAAGTATTAAATCTTTTATCAATTTCTTTTTCTACCTGGTCGCTTTCAATTAATTTTTTGAGTCTACGGGCATTTTTACCTTCCTTACCAAAGAAGCTAGAAGGATAAAATCTCAACCCTCTACCAGGCGTTAGCAATACAGAATTTGCCTTATTATAAATATCGGCGTATTGTTTTTTACTATCTACCTGTCCAGAAATAGTCACTGTATTTAAGGTATTAGATAAAGGGTGTAGATATCTTCTAATTTGTTTCAAATCTATAACCAAAGCTGTATCCGCATCGTAACCAGCTAATCGATAAATGATAACATCACCAATCTTAGCTTTAATAACAAAATCACCTTTAGAGTCGGTTTGTGAAGTTGTATGCCTTGATGAATTAAGTATATCAACTTTTTCTAAACCCTTTCTAGTTACTTGATCTAACACCTGCCCCTTGAACTGGATTTGTGCGGTTGCCACTGATTGTATCAATAGGAAAAAAGAAAATATACAAATCACCAGTTTCATATGCTTTGGAAAGGATGTTAAAGTACTTAAATAACTTAATTTAACAGTCAATGTTTTAATGAAATGTATTTAAATATAATTTCTCTACTTTTTTTCTAGCCCAATCTGTTTTACGCAAAAAATTAAGGCTCGATTTTAATGATGGGTCTTTTTTAAAACAGGCTATTTTCACCAAATTACCTAGTTCTTCCCATCCATAATGGAAAAATAATTGTTTAACAATAAACTCAAGTGTTAAACCGTGTAGGGGATTATTTTTTTGTTCTGGCATTGGCATACCACAAAAATAAACATTGAAACTCTATAATCAAAAAAGGCATCTCCTATGTAATGCCGAATATCTAGAGTTCCCTTTCGCTGAATATAAACGCTAAAGTGTTAATCACTTCTTCTTGCCGAGAAATTTTTGGAAGAAAGGCATCGGCACCAATCTTAATTAGGTTTTCTACTCGCGTATCATCTTTATCCAAGTCCGAAAATATAATAACCTTGGTATACTTAATTGCCTGACTTACAAAATCCTCTAACAATTCACTACCAGGCATATTTATATCTAATATTAGCAGGTCAAATTCTACGTCGAACACATCTGCCACTACTTCGTGCATGGTACTCGCCTCGTAAATCATAGCTTCTGGCCAATGTTTATGTATGTATAACTTCAGCGCAAGTCTGTAGATTTTTAAATCATCAGCAATTAAAATATTCATATTAATTTTATATTACAGCTTTCATCAAAATTTATAAAGACCGTGATGAGGGGAATCATTTAACATCCCTATTTGCTCAAACCCCTCAAACACGGCCAGTATTTTTTTATTGTTTTACAATCTTAAACTCAGTTCTTCTATTTAGCTGGTGATCTGCTTCGGAACATTTTACACCGTTTGTACACTGATTAACAGGAACGCTTTCTCCATAGCCTTTGGCCGTAATTCTGCTCTTTGCTATTCCCCTATCGATTATATATTGCACTGCAGAGTTAGCTCTACTTTGAGATAACCATTGATTGTATTGATCATTTCCTCTACTGTCTGTATGTGAACCTAGTTCAATCCAGATTGTAGGATTATCCTTTAAGATGGTTACCAATTTGTCGAGCTCCTTTGCGGCATCTGGCCTGATATTAGATTTGTCGAAATCAGTTAGTCCTTTAGTCGTTAACTCTTCGTTGGCACTTCTAAAGTTTGTTTTGTTTGCTGAAAGGTCATAGTCAGTATTTTCCATTAAGTTATAATTGAACTTACCCGAGCCATCTGTTTGAACCTTCAAGGGAGAGCCATTAATTCCATTTAGGCTAACCACAGCATTTGCAAGAGGCAAATTTGTTTCTTTGTTAAACACAGTTCCTGTTAACTTAAACATCAGCTTTTGTTGCTCTATAAAACTATAAATATCGTCGCTTCCTAGGCCACCATCACGGTTTGAAGCAAAATATCCATTTAGCTTACCCGTTAAACTCAACGAAAAATCATCTTGCGGTGAGTTAACTGGATAACCCATGTTAGTTGGATTTGAAATATCCTTGTCTGTAAGAGTTGCTTTGAAAATATCTAGTCCTCCCATACCAATCCCACCATCAGAAGAATAATAAAAATTGTTACCCTCAATCATCGGACTGCGCTCATTACCATCTGTATTTACCACCGATAAATTTATCGCCTCGCCCCAACTTCCATCACTTAAACGGTTGCTTAAGTACAAATCAGTACCTCCTTTTCCTCCCGGCTTGTTAGATACAAAATATAGCTTATTTCCATCCTTGTTAAAGAACGGATCTCCAACTGACCATTCTTGCGCATTATTATAACGAAACGGAACAGGTTCGCTCCATTCATTATTAGTTTTTTTGCTGCTATAAATTTCTATATTAATTGTGCTCGGCTCTCCCTTCACTTTGATGATTTTTTTAGGAATACGGGTAAGCGTAAAAAACACTTCGTTACCGTCTGCAGAGAAACTGGCTGCACCAACGTGGTAGTCGGTTGATTTTTTTAATTCAAATGACGAAACTGAATCGGCTCCGCTACCCTTTTGGTAAAGTCTCAGATAGCCATTGCCCGTCCAACCATAAATTTTCTTTTCAGGAAGGTTACTTCCATCGAACCTTAAAAATGGTTTACCGCTCCTTACCGATTTATCTTCCGCATTGATTCTATCAGAGGTGAATACAACATTACTAGCATATTTAACTGCGCCCCAGTCAGACTGTTGGCTGTTCAATGACTTCTCATTAGTAATCGCTATTGATTTTGGATTTCTCATCCATTTTACTGCCGAATCGCAGGAAAGTTGCCATAATGTAAGTTGATTAACTTGAGCAGGAGTTAAGCCTTTTGCCACAGTACTAAATTTCGCGTACTGAATCTTGGATTCACTATACTTCGAGTTATTCCTCAGCATTTCTGCATAAAATTTATAAGCTTCAGGTTTTGCACCCTCCATACTTAACAGTATAGCATACCAACTTTCGGCCTGCTTATAATCCTGCATCATTCTATAACATTCTGCAAGTCTTTCTGTAGCATGCAAAGTTTTCTTTTTCTGGTAAGCATCTGTATATAAAATAGACGCTTTATCATAATTATACAGATCGAATTGCAAATCTGCCTCTTTCAATACAAACTGTGCTTTAACAGAGACATTGTTTAACAACAAGGTACAAACTACAATTATGCTGATGTTGATGAATTTTTTCATTTTATACTTGCCACAAGGGCTATGCGCTTAATTTAAGATTCTGTTAATTTAGAAATACCTTGGGGTTAACATCCTTACGTTTTTGGGTTTGAAGTAATAACCAATTGAAATTTCATGAGAGCCGCCACTATAACCAGACAGCTTACTTAAGCTGTAATCAAATGCATAACCAATTCTCAATTTAGGCGTAGCATAAATCTCTGTCATCGCAATGATGGAGTTCTTCATTTCCAGGTCTTTCTGTAGATAGGATTTATCATAAAGCTTAACTGCTGTTCTATAACTACCACCCAGCCAAATTTTATCTGCTAACAGTACAAATGCATTAATGTCTAAACTTGTTGGCCCACCTCTATCGTCTTTCAAAAGAAAAGATGGTTTTATTTGAACAGTCTCGTTTATCGGCAGCAATACGCCACCAGTAAGATAATAATGAGCTTTTTGAGTTGGATAATACGCTGCATCATTATTTTGCTTCACAGTATATTGCGCTATCAGGTTATCTACCGAAAAGCCACCATACCAACGATCGGTAGAATAAAATACCCCAGCTCTAGCGTCAGGAAGAATGTTTTTCTGCATCCCAACTGGAATCCTCACATCTCCCATATCAATCGGATCTAGCATATTCCCATCAATTCCGTTCTGCACAACACCTACGCCAACGCCAAGTGCCAACCTAGAACTCTCTGAGTTTCCCACCCTTAAACGATAAGCGTAATTTGCATACGCAGAAACACTACTTTGCGCCCCCAGTTTATCTGAGGCAATCTGCAAGGCTAGCCCTACATTGCCATCATTTGCAATGGCATCCACTGCTAAAGACATACTTTTTGGCGATCCTTTGATTCCAGTCCATTGATTACGATAAAAGCTGTGAATATTTAACTCCTCCTTGTAACCAGCATAAGCTGGGTTAATATAGATACCATTAAACATATACTGGCTGTATTGCGCATCCTGTTGGGCTTTCACAAGCTGGCTCAAAATGATTAGTGCAAATAAGATGACTGTTTTTTTCATTGTGTATGTGCTAGCCAGAAGCTAGTTGTAATTAATTTATATGGAATGCATTTTCAATTTGAATGCCAGCCATAAAAACATCTTTTATACACTATAAAAGGTTCTTTTTATAAAATCGAATGGGGATTTAAAAGCTGAATGAGCAAGCAACGAGGAATAATTTCCCCACAGGTAACTTCCCCTAATGACCGATAGTTATTACAGATAATCCTTGACCCAATTGAATGCTGTTGACAACCAGTCACTATATTGATAAGACATTTCTAATATTTCGGATATTTAACCACTAATTATCCTATAAGGTGACCATTTTAAAATTTGCTTAAAAATATTTACAAAGCTTTTCCTTGATCTCATTTACAGATGCATCTTTAAAGATGAATTCATCAACCCCTGCATCTCTCAAGCTCTGTATTCTTGGGCTTGTAGGTTCATAACCAGAAAAAACAATAACCTTTGTTTCAACTAACATAAACCTAATTAAATTTTCAAGGCCATCACTCCCGGGCATTTGTATATCTAGTATAACTAAATCATAACTTATCTTAGTTATCAGAGCTACAACCCCATCTACATTTTCGGCCTCACTAATTTCTACCTGAGGCCAAATGCTTTTTAGCACAAGCTTTAATCCAAATCTGACTAACCGTTCATCATCGGCAATTAATACCTTTAGGGACATAGCTAAACTATTACCTGAAATTATATTTTATAGCAATCTCAGCCTCACCATTAGAATAAGTTTGCAAATCTGTAGTGTTGGTCGTGTATTGGCAAAGTATTGCAAACTGCTTTTTGTAGGTAGTTCCAGCACCGAATGTAACACTACCAGTACTATGAAAGACACCGCTAAGCATCAGTTTATCATCATTAAAAATAAAATTTACACCAGCATCTACAATATTCTTGTAATTCTCTACACCTCTAAAACCAATTTTTGGTTCAATAGATGTAAGCCCAGTTTCTCCATTCTTAAATTTGTAAGATACTGAAGCTATAAAAAGCGACCTATCCACAACATTTCTTTTGATATCTCTGTCAAAAAATCTTTTCAGGTTTGGGAGCGTTCCCTGTAACGTAAGTCCCTTTCTTCTATATGCCATACCAAAGTCTGCGTCCAAGTAAAGTTTTCTGTCGTTGAAGTTACTAATTGAAACATCGCTGAGGTCTCCAATTACATCTCCATAATTAACCCATTCATCTAATATACCAGCAGATATACCAAAATCTATGTTATTACCCTCAGTGTTAAGAGGCAAATGATATGAATAGGTAGCCTTAACGCTAGTTGCTCTTACAACGCCTGCCTTGTCGTTAAAAAGTAGGAGGCCAAATCCCGTCTTGCTATTTTCAGAACCATAAGCCGCGGTTAAGGCTTGCGTGTTCGGCGCTCCATCTATGGCGCTCCACTGCGACTTGTAGCCCGCGTTTAATTCCCAACCTTTTTCAATACCTGCCATTGCGGGATTAGAAAGATACAGGTTCTGGTAATAAATACTTCCCATTGGGTTTAATTGACAATATGCTGCACTACTTGACAATAACATCAAGGTTATGATTAATATTTTTTTCATTGAATTATTATTTATTTCTGCGAAATGATTCATATTATGGTTTGAAAGATAGGTCGGGTAAATCCATCCGATTTACCCCGAACTAAAATCATCCCTAATTTTTAATTCATTCCTATCTTTAATTATTTATTGTCTCTTATGATGTTGATTGTACCTCTAATTAAACCATATCCCTTACCCATATCTATTACGTAGAAATAAGCAGCCTCTGCCAATGGCAAGCCATTATAAGTACCATCCCAGTTGTTTTGGTAACCTTCTGCACCGAAGACCTTGCGCCCTGCCCTATCATATATAAATACCTTGTTGTTCGGATAATAGTCTAAGTTCTTGATTGTCCAGAAATCATTCTTTCCATCTCCATTAGGGGTAATTATGTTGTTGGGAATTAATTTCAGATCTTCTTTAACCACTATGGTTATTTGCATTACATCGCTACACCCACTTGTATTTGTTGCCGTAACGGTGTATGTGGTGGTTACTTTTGGTCTAACAGTTAACACTGCAGTACTCTGTCCACTTTGAATATCAGTGCCCGTCCAAATGTAGCTTAGCCCCCCCGTGGCTGTTAGAGTAATGATATCGCCCTTAGAAACTTGTGTACCCAGATTACTTACCAAGGTTAACACTGGCATCGCATTAACCGTAATTGAGGTAGTTGTAGAGGCTGTTATCGTTCCATCCTGATAAGTATAGGTTACCGTATAAATACCTGGTAAACTCGAACCTAGGTTTATTAGGCCTGAAGTCGAATTTATTTTTAATCCGCTACCGCTACTGGTATAGATCCCACCTACTGGCCCTGTTTGGATAACATTTGCAGTACCGGTTGCACAGTATCGCGTTTTTGCATACGCAATTGTAGCTGGGGTAGAATTTACAGTAACTGATGTACTTGTTGAATTATTACAACTTCCATTACTGAACGCGTAAATAATGATGTAAGTTTTATTCGGGATACTGTTACCTAGATTAATGGCTCCAGTTGTTGGATTAATACTTAAGCCACTTGGAGACGAAGTGTACGTACCACCAGCTTGACCCGCTTGAACAACATTTGTGGTGCCTACTGCTTGATATTGAGAAGCACTGTAACTAATGTTTGCTGTTGGTGTTGTTAACATCGCAGCAATACTGAATGAAGCGGATGTCGTTGAGGTACAGTTTCCATTATTGGTGGTTACCGTGTAGCTCGTGCCCGCAACCATTCCGCTGATTGCACCGCCTGCACCCACGCTTGGGCCAATTGGAAGAAACGTATAGGTGTTGGTAGCAATATAGTTAGTCACGATAGCTGTTCCAGATGCCGAACAGGTGGCAGCAGTCGTGCTAACAGCTGGTGCTGTTGGAACTGGCAACATCGCAGCAATACTGAAAATTGCCGATGCCGCTGAGGTACAGCTTCCGTTATTTGTTGTCAAGGTATAGCTAGTTCCCGCAACCATCCCAGTGATCGCACCGCCCGCACCCACGCTTGGGCCGGTTGGCAAGAACGTATAGGTATTGGTAGCAACATAGTTAGTCACGATAGCTGTTCCAGATGCTGAACAAGTGGCAGCAGTAGTGCTAACAGCTGGTGCTGTTGGCGCTGGCAATACGGCAGCAATGCTAAAGCTTGCCGATGCCGCTGAGGTACAGCTTCCGTTATTTGTTGTCAAGGTATAGCTAGTTCCCGCAACCATCCCAGTGATCACACCGCCTGCACCCACGCTTGGGCCGGTTGGCAAGAACGTATAGGTATTGGTAGCAACATAATTGCTAACCGTGGCTGTTCCTATTGCCGAACAAGTGGCAGCAGTCGTGCTAACAGCTGGTGCCGTTGGCGCTGGCAACATCGCAGCAATGCTAAAGCTTGCCGATGCCGCTGAGGTACAGCTTCCGTTATTTGTTGTCAAGATATAGCTCGTGCCCGCAACCATCCCAGTGATCACACCGCCTGCACCCACGCTTGGGCCGGTTGGCAAGAACGTATAGGTATTGGTAGCAACATAGTTGCTAACCGCTGCCTTACCTATTGCACTACAAGTTGCAGCTGTTGTTGTAACCGTTGGTGCTGTTGGAGTTGCCAACATCGCAGCAATGCTAAAGCTTGCTGATGCCGCTGAGGTACAGCTTCCGTTATTTGTTGTCAAGATATAGCTCGTTCCAGCAACCATCCCAGTGATTGCACCGCCTGCACCCACGCTTGGGCCAGTTGGCAAGAAAGCATAGGTGTTGGTAGTAACATAATTACTAACCGTGGCCTTACCTACTGCACTACAGGTCGCAGCGGTTGTGCTTGTTGGTGCCGTTGGCGCAGGCAACATCGCAGCAATGCTAAAGCTTGCCGATGCCGCTGAGATACAGCTTCCGTTATTTGTGGTTAAGGTATAGCTCGTGCCCGCAACCATTCCGCTGATTGCACCGCCTGCACCCACGCTTGGGCCAATTGGAAGGAACGTATAGGTGTTGGTAGCAATATAGTTAGTCACGATAGCTGTTCCAGATGTCGAACAGGTGGCAGCAGTCGTGCTAACAGCTGGTGCTGTTGGAGCTGGCAACATCGCAGCAATGCTAAAGCTTGCCGATGCCGCTGAGGTACAGCTTCCGTTATTTGTGGTTAATGTATAGCTAGTTCCCGCAACCATCCCAGTGATTGCGCCACCTGCACCCACGCTTGGGCCAGTTTGCAAGAACGTATAGGTATTAGTAGCAACATAGTTAGTCACTATGGCTGTTCCAGATGCTGAACAAGTGGCAGCAGTAGTGCTAACAGCTGGTGCAACTGGCAATTCATTAATAGTTACTGATGTTGTTGTAGCATTTGTACAAGTTCCATTAGTAGAGCTATAGGTAACCGTATAGGTTCCAGCTGTACTTGTACTTGGTGTAACCTCTCCTGTGGTTGTATTTATAGTTAAACCTGCAGGAAGCGCGGTATAAGTCCCGCCAGTTTGCCCTGTAAGGGTAACACTTTTTACAGCATCTGATTTACATATTACCGTTGAATAAACAATAGTTGCTGTTGGCAGTGCATTAATATTTGCCGTTAGCCTAGATACTGTTGCCGTAGCACTACAAAATGGGTTTAAAACTGAAACACTATAATTTTGTAAGCCAGCAGTTAAACCATCTAAACTAATTACCGGACTTTTTAATCCTTTATAAGCAGGATCACCAACCGTGTTTGTTATACCAGGACCGCTCCAAGTGTAGGTAACGCCAGTGCCAACAACATCAACATCTAGAGACATTGTGCCACCAACTGTTTTACAAACCTGTGCCGTAGATGCTAACCCATTTGCCGTTGCCGTTGGGGTAGCGGCAACTCCAATCTGTGCCGTATTCGTTATTTCATTACTACAGCCATCTTTAACTTTAAAACTGTAGATACCGCTTGGTAAATTTGGAAACGTGTTACCACTTTGGTATGCACTATAAGTGGTACCACCATCTAAGCTTATTGCATATTGCAATATATTTCCTGTACCAGGCGATGCTGAACTTGCCATTATTGTAAGTACACCGTTGGTTGCTCCAGCACTACATACAAAACCACCAGTATTAGCCTTATCAATGGTAATTACACTTGCCGCATTATACACTACAGTTTGGGTAAGTACATTGGTTGTGCCTCCTTTAATTCGTAGTGCGAAAACGTAAGTACCTGGCGTTAAACCATCAAAAGATAACGAGGATGTTGAATTTGCCATATCGCGTTTTTGCGTACCTCCGCCAGGCGAAAGCATAACCACTTCAAATGCAGAATATATATTACCCCCTGTTCCATCTCCAAATGTCCCATTCATCATATAATTAAAGCCACCACAAATTGGAGTTGTGGTGTAACCAGTTATATTGGCTGTATAACCACCAATATTAAAGGGTACATTGTCTACTACTCCACACGGAGTAGTCACCCTGAGCACATATTTACCTTTTGGCCAAAAATTCGTTGGATCTGAAGCATTTACCTTATTTAAAGAGATACCTCCAGACGGATTCCCATATAATTTAGAACTGGTATATCCAACAGGTACCGATGGATTGTCAGAGCTAATAACGGTGTAGGTAATAAGATCTGTTGGCAGAGCAGGGTTAACGATCAAGTTGGGTTGCGCAAAACCTAAGCCATTTGCAAAATACTGAATCACATCAACAGGATATTGCACCGCGGTCAAATTTGAATTTGCAGCAATTGTGATTGAAGTAGTTTTATATACATTGGTAGTATAACCAGCAGCATCCAGGTAGGTTAAGTTGTAAGTTTGTCCTGGAGTTAGACCAGTTCCTAAAAAACTTTCAGATCCAGAAGTAACATTAAATGTTACTTTATCAGCAGCATTCGCACTGTTGGTAAATGTAATATCTAGTGGAAGGCAAGCCATTCCTGCCCCTAAGAATGCCTTTATAATTGGCATACCACTACAGCTCCCAGTGCTTGATACATTTGAACTATTTGCATTATAATCGTAAACAGCAAATTCTTTTGTATTACCACATTGATCACTTACTACAATTTTCATATTGGAATAATCTATTAAAATTCCAGCTCTCGTAGCCGCCATTGGCATTATCATTCTTTCACTACTTAAGGGAATACCTACTCCTGTTGCATCACCATAACCATCTCCTGTAACATCTGAACCGTATAATATACCTTTATATTTAACTTTCCAAGTGAATAGGGATGCATCAGCTTGCGAAACTTTAGTTCCACCTGAGGAATAGACCCAGCCACCCTCAATGATCATAGCTAAAGGGCTACTGCAAATCCCTACACCACCAGTTGGGAGCAAATAATTTACACTAAAAGGTTTGATATTGGTTATTGGCACAGCTGAAGAAGAAATATTCGTAGCACCAGTTACTGTGTTTCCACAATTATCTGTTACACTTACTAAATAATTACCTATAGGCATGGCGCTAAAGGTATAGGTAGTTGCGGTTATTGGTCCACTGGTTTTTATAGGTGGTGAACCTAACGGCGCACCCTGTAAAAAAATACTATACGTATAATTTGCTTTACCCCCAGTAGCGGTTGTTATTAAGTCTGTGGCACTTGTTGCACATGACACTACTTTTGTAGGTGTTACAACCGTCATAGCCGTATAACCATTAGCTACAGTTATAATTGCACTGGTATAAACAGTGCTCACTGCATCTTGCCTTGCCCTCAACGTATAGCCTCCACTGGTTAAACCAGAGAAAATTGGCACGTTAGTGTAGGTAGTTGGATTACTTGCATCAGGCAAAACAACTGTCGTACCCTGTAGAAGTTGGTATTGCGGTGTTGAAATGCCTGTACTACTAGCAGTAATTGTACCGCCACCGCTACAACCTGTAGTTGTAGACACGCCGCTAACAGTTTGTGCAGTGGCCATGCTCCCAATGCCAACTATGGTAGAGAACGTGAGTAAAAATAAGAGATAAGTAAATTTTTGTTTCATATTATGTTGTATCAAGTATTTGGTATTAAAGATGATCAGTTGATTACACCGTTATGCGTATGTAATGCTGGCTAAGGATCCTTTACAAAATTGCCCACAATAACAAAGCGATAAATAACCCAAAAACAGATAAAGAATACCCTTAATTTAGGGGGGGGGGTATAGTTAAGGTGTTGCCAATTGAAGTTTAGCCAGAAATTCTATGTTTTTGGCCTATGGATACGTTGTTTATGAAGGCACACTAAAAGCGCAATAGAAGTATCGTCTTTCGTTAATCTTACGTTCATCCTACGTTATAACCGTGCTAGTCCACAACTGAAGCCAATGGGTTGAAAGAGCTAACAAACTGTCTATTTTAAATCGATTAGCTTGTAAGTACCAAAAGATACACTGATCAAAAAGAGATAAGAAAAATATATAGCACTAATCGCTTTTTTTAGGTAGCTTTTTACTTTCTTTGGCTTACGAAACTATAGTCATCCCATATAGAATGAGTTTTTAAATTAACAAAACCTATTTTCTAATGTATGCGCTATAATTTTTCAATTGAAGACCTGATTCCCCTACTCGCAACTGGTGGCTTATTAACAGCAAGTATGTACCATAGCATACTTTTTTATCACAACCGTATTAAATTGCTAGGTTACTATAGTCTTTATTTATGGTCAAGTCTTATTTTTATAATTCTTACAAATTTCAGTAAAGATCTAGTTCAACATCAATCTATTTATAGTTTTACAATGAGCGCAATTGTATTGTGGGTATCGTATTCATTATATATAAGGTTTATTTTAATCACAACTAACCCCATAAATAAAGAACATGCAAGGTATATACGGTATACAAAAAGAATTTGGCTAATTATTCCGGTTGGCAGTCTAGTAAACGTAACGGCCTACGTCGCCCAAAATGACCTTAAGCTCTTATTTTCAATACTTGCTTTGTTATTTAATAGCGGCGTATTGTTGTATGTAATCATTATTCTATGTATACTCTTTAAGGACAAGAGACACTTAGTCAATCAAAATATTTTAGGAGGAGGAATTTGCATGGTGTTTTTCAATATTTTTAATGGCATTGCCATGTATAATAATGGTATACTATTCGGCATTACGAGTCTTTCTTATATCTGTTTCGGTTATTTTACAGAAATTATTTTCTTTTCCATTGCCATTAGTTATAAAATGCGATTTGACTTGGATGAAAAATATAAAGCGTTGGTCAAAATAAAAACCCAAGAAATTGAACTTGAAGCAGAAAAAAAAAAACTAACAGATACCATTTTAGCAAACCATGCAGCAGTACAAAAAGAAAGGACAAAAGCTATTATAGAACAACGTACACTAATTGGCCGCAAGCTTCATGACGAGTTAAGTGGAAATTTGGTGGCTATAAAATACTTGATTACTGACTTTAAGGGCAAGGCAAGTAGCAAGGCTGAGAGAGAAAGACTAGAAAATATTGAAGGAGAAATTAATTTTATTTATAAGGAAACTAGAAATTATAGCCACGAACTCTCTCTCAACATCGAGGTGACCAAAAATAAATTAGCTTACGACATAGATGCTTGCCTCAAAAAACTCGAAAATCAGTTTTCGAACATCGGCTTAATTAATATCCATTCATCCTACCATGTAGCAGATTTAACAAGACTTACCATAGAACAGAATAATCACCTTTATTTTTTCATAAAAGAGGGTATTGTAAACACGATAAAACATGCTAAAGCGCAAAATATTTGGGTTGTTATAAAAATTACTGAAGATAAATGTAATTTCAGTTTCACAGATGATGGCAAAGGTTTTATTGAAAGCAGCAACAATGGAATAGGGATTAGCAATCTAAAACAAAGAGCTAGAGATTTAAATACTGAGCTTGAGATTAAAACTGATGAAAAAGGTACTGCAATTACACTAAGTTTAGCTTTAAGGTAAAATTTATTTAATTTAAGTAAGTTGGATAAAATAACCCATGTCTTATGGCTTTTAAGATTAAATCTGGGGTACGGTTAACCTCCATTTTGCGCATGAGTTGCTTCATGTAACTTTGTACCGTATTTAAGCTCAATTTTAGTTCTGAGGCAATTTCTTTTACCGTGCTACCACTACAAATCAATTGAAGCAAATCCTTCTCCCTCGGAGATAAGCTAAACTTAACGGATTCAAACAATTGCGATTGCAGTAAGCTGTCTTTTATGCCATCTCCAATGTATGTTTTATTGTCTTCGCCATCAACAAACTGAATGGCTTTTATCAATTCTTCGATACTTACATCTTTGCTTAAGTAACCGTTGCAACCGGCCTGCAGCGCATCTTTAATCATATTGGTATCTATCACCGTAGATAAGACCAAAATCTTTAGCTCAGTTTTTTTCTTTGCCTTTCTGCAATGTTTAATTACATCAACACCATTCATATCAGGCATCAGCATATCAACAATCAGCAAATCCATTGCTGCAAAGTTTAAATGGGCAAGGTAATTTTCTGCTGAATGATAAACTTGTATGTTTTGAATAAAATCGAACTCAGATAAGGAAAGCTTTAACAGTTCTGATAATAACCTATGGTCGTCTAGAATGGCAATATTCATAAAAATATTATTTCGTTAAATAGAAAATTTAATTCTAATATGCTATTGTTCAAAAACTTAATGCACCTATCTTGTTTTCCGCAAGTTGTACACTATAAATAGTATGGCTTTGTTGCTGGCATTTTATGCTAGTTAATCCTTCAATAGGGTTATCCACCTTGGACTGAAGGTTTGCCATTTACCGGCTTTATCTTTCAGGCTTAATATAAAATAGTACGTTCCTTCGTTTAGTCCCTCTCCACTCCAATTTTCTTGATATGCACCATTGCTATGCCACACCTCATTACCCCATCTATTAAATATAGACAACTTGTTGGATGGATAGGCCCTAAGTCCAGGGAATTTAAGCACGTCATTCTTTCCATCACCATCTGGCGTAATTACATTAGGCAAGCGTATGCCGAATATTTCTTTACTCACCGTGGATGTATTGTTGGCTAAATTCACATCTTGTTCTTTACTGCCCACCGTAGCCGTATTTACAATAACACCTGCCTCATCAGTTTTTACTTTTATGGTTAAGGTAACCGTTGCGCCAACGGCAAGATTCCCAATATTCCAGCTAATAGCCCTAGTTGAAGAATTATAGGTAGCCGTACCATAATTTGTTGAAGTTGAAACGTAGTTAAGTCCGGCGGGTAAAATGTCTGATGCAATTACTTCAGTACCTAAATTAACACCGATGTTTTTAACTTCTAACAAGTAATCAAACTCTTCACCAATAAATGTTGGCGTGATAACAGTAGTTTTCACAATACTCAAATCTACCATCGCCGCATTAGGTACGGGAGTAACGGTACTTGAATTGTTTCCAGGAACTGGATCTATTTCTGCCCCCGCTATAACCGCTGTGTTTGCATAAGGACCAGTACTGTTCACCTTTGCGGTAATACTCATGGTAGCCGATGCACCGTTTGCAAAATTACCTATAGTCCATGTTCCTGTTATACGATCAAAGGCACCAGTTGTGACAGTAGAACTGATGTAGGTGTAACCTGCAGGCAATAGATCTGTAACTTTAACATTTGTTGCATTGTTGGGGCCAGCATTATTGGCCGCTATGGTAAATACCACCTCAGTACCCATTGTTGGTGCCGCATTGTTAACCGTTTTTAGCACACCTAAATTAGCTTGGATCGCACCTGGCACTGGCGTTACAGTAGAACTGTTATTGCCCGGATCTGGATCTGTCTCGCTACCCGTGATCGTGGCAGTGTTAGCATAAGTACCACTAGCGTTTACCGTCGCCGTAACTGTTAATGTTGCACTTGTCCCATTGGCTAAATTACCCACCGTCCAAATACCTGTGGCATTATTATAAGCACCGGTACTTACTGTTGAGCTGATGTACGTATAGCCAGTTGGCAACTGATCAGTTACTTTAACACCAGTGGCATCGGCAAGGCCATTATTTTTCACCACAATGGTAAAGGTTAAATTATTTCCTACCGTAGGTGTGGCATTATTCACAGTTTTGGTGACCATTAAATCAGTACAGCTAACCGTTTGCTTGCTAAAATAAGCAGTGGCATCAATCGAAGTTGGGATTACAAAATTAGCCCCTGTATGTATACTTATTGGGCTTCCACCATTTGTTCCCGAACAGCTTTGCGACCAAATACCTGGCGTTAACTGCTGGCTAACAAAGGCTTGGGCATTGTTAAACAAACTTTCATTTGTTCCCAAACCATTAGCATTGGCGGCAGAATTGTGTTGAAGCATCACAGTAGCGGTTCCTGCAAGTGCGCTTGTTATTTGCCAAGTTCTCAGCATTCCCTTTGTTGAAAAAGTGGTTTCAACTGCAGCACTCGCCGTGTAATCTTTAACCTGCACACTGATGCTTCTATTAGCAGCGGTATTGGTAACCGTAGCCGGTGTATATTCGCCACTCGCTAAACTTACCGGATAAATAAATGCTCCATTTGTTGGAATACCCTCTTTATTAAGCACGCCAGTGCCATTGGTAACCACGTGTTTAGTAACATCATAATTAGCTAAACTTGCGTTAGGCGCTAAAACCAAGTTAAAATTGTTCAAGTAAATATCGCCCTTAGTAAATTTAACCTGATTGGTAACTCTGGTATTTCCTAAAAGAGATAAACCATTTGTATTATCCAATTCTATATTTAATAAGGATGGATTATTACCACTGGTAAAACCACCATTTAAGGTTTGCTGTAAAGGATAGCCTGGATAATTTGGGTTATTTTCTCTAAATATAATGGTACCTGTTCCTATCTGGTTATTACCTGGCAGGGCAATGAAAGTGGCTCCCGGATCTACCACCATATTCTTACCATAAAATATTCCTGTGGCCCCGTTTTCTATATAAACCACCGCATTAGGACCAAAAGTCACATCCCCATACCAAGTTGTAGGTACGCCAGCGTTGATGTTAAAAGTGGTATTGATGTAGGTGGGCGCCTGGCTGTAGCCAACCACTGATAGGAGGGTAAACGCAACTATGAACAGTAAATTCTTCATTCTTTATTTTTTAAAACAGTACTATCGATTTAATTTTTTTGCAATCACCTTAACATATTTTTATGTTGAAATAATCACACTCTTTTCTTGGGATATTTAAAAGTATAGGAGGCGAAATTTTTATAGATAAACCTCTAACGGGGCGAGTACTCAATCATCCCTAAAATTGTAATTCCCCTACCTCCTACACTTTATGCCTAATTTATTTCCAAAAATTCCAAAGTTTGCCATCAAACACCGCTAAGGATTTACTCACGGTGTCATAACACATCATCCCAGGATATGGACCTTTTACCGTTAACTGCGGATTGGCAACATGAGGTAAAACCAAAGCCTTATTAGGAGACTCCAGCACTACAACCCCATCAACAGGACCATCTACATAATTACCCAAGCCATCTACAATTTTGGTGGTACGCGAACCAATAATAGTTTGTTTTCCATTATCTACTGTTCCACTATAGGGTACAATCGCAGCATTGCTGCCCACTCCAGATAAATTTATCCAAGTCCCGTTCTGGAACATTTTTACAATTTGAGCGGTTTTATCAAACAAAAACGTGCCATTGGCAGGAGAAGTTGGCATGGTTTCTACCGCAGGTAAGATAATACCTTTAGTGGTTCCAGCCGCAAAATCCAATAACGCCGACGGACTGCTTACTGTCCTTTTTTCAATCGCGGTTTGAGCGTTTACGTTTACCGAATAACAAATCGATAAAATGCTGAGTATGATTAATTTTTTCATTTTCTATTTTCTATAAATTTTCTTAATTACAATCCTTAGCTAAACATTTCCAAACTGTACCGTTATATAGCTTGATACAAGCAGCAGAAATATCATAAACTAGCATCCCCTCTACTAGGTCTGCCGTAGGGATATCGGTTACGCTTTTTACCCTGGTGATCACAAAGCCCTTGTTTTTTGATTCAATGGCCACAAAACCATTGGGTACATTGCCCGGCCATCCATTTGCAAAACCTGCCATATCAGAAATCCCTGTTTTGGTATAACTGTCTGGTGTACCAACAAGTGGAAACTTACCACATAAGGTGATGGTGATGGTTTGTGTTTGGCATAGCCCTGGGCTAGTACCGTTCACGCACACTTGGTAATTAACTACATATACGCCGCCATTAACCGTGCTCGCTATATCCACACCACCGGTTGTGGTGTTCAAGGTAATCCCTGCTGGCCAAGTTCCTGATTGGGAAACCACAACCTGCCCTGCCATTGTGCCAATTACTGGCACAATCGTATTTAATAAATCATTAACTAAAATATTTCCTGTTGTAAATGCCGTGCCGCTGTTGCCTGAATAGTTATCAGGGTTTAAAACCAACGTATAACAACTGCCATCTTTTAAATTTTTATCTATGGAATTTCCTACACCTTGACCTACATTATTATTGCCACCATCCGCAGCCCCAGCTATGTTAACTAAGTCTGGGACACCGTTAGCATTTACAGAAGCAATATTATTTGCATTTGCAGTTCCAGCAGCATCTGTTTTAATACTTCCAAGAGAATTCAAATGTGCAGAAGTTACATTTTCACCACCCTCTATTGCATCTGGGCAACCATCGTTATCAGAATCTAAATCTAAATTATCTGGTATGAGATCACCATCGGTATCTCCTTGAAAACATAAAGCTTTAATATAAACTTCTGGCGTTTGTGAAGTAAACGTGTAAGCCGTACCATCGGCTCTTATCGCATTAAATGTAACTTCCACTCTTTTAACCAAAAATGGCGTGGTTACTTCAACAAGTTGATTGGCAGATGCATCACCAGCATTTACTAAAGGATCTATTAATAAGCCATAAGATGAATTTTTGGTTAGTCCCTTTGCACCTCCAATATTTGCTGAGATGTAAGGTGTTAAGTCGGTAATTCTATTATTATTTTCATCATAATAATTTATTTTTAAGTATTCACGGTTATCTAAATCTGCAAACCATAGTTTCAAATTCGTTACAGGTAACGAAAATTGGTAAGTTATGGTAGATCCTTGAGAAGGTTCTAGCCCAGCAAATCCTACCCCTGCATCAGTATATGTTCCTACATTACCACCACTTTCAGTATATTGAATGGTTAATCCGGTATTAGTTAAACTTGCCGTTGGATTAGGATCAGTTGCGGTGGCAACGTTAGTAAGGCAGTTATAGTTTTCATTTGTATCTAAAATACCATCATTGTCATCATCCAGATCTGTAACATCTGGTACGCCATCATTATCATTATCAATAAATTTAATGCCATAGCGAAGACCGGTTACACTTGTTGTAGCCATGGTATAAGAAATAGTCCCATCATTGGCACCATCATTGGCATAAGGAGACACCCCTGTTTTGCTTTCTCCTACCGTGCTCCATCCTATTGGTAAAGCTTTTAAAGGCGGTGTTGCACCAATTGTTCCTGTATTTTTACTGAGCTCTAAACTGTAAGTATCTCCTTCTAACACAATACCTGTGGGGATGGTAAAAACACCGCTAGCATTTACAGTTGCTGAATATGTTAAATTACCCAAAGCATCAATTACATTTACATACAAACCGCCTGCATTCGTAACTACACCATTAACATTAGTTGAGCCATCAGTATCATTAAATACTGTGCCTGTTATGCCTGGTTTTGCTAATGGAAGTACGGCATGCAAAATACTTATCAACGAATGTGTAGACACATTTGAGGGTGTTGCCGATCTGGCGTAAGTTATACTGGCATTTCCTGAAGGCATAAACTGATAAGCCATTTGAGAAGCAAGACCATCAGGCTCATTTAATGGCGCAGGGGAACTTCCAGTAAAACCTGTACCTGTAGTATTTGGTTGGGTTACATTTAGAATATTTGTCCATCCCGGGGAAAGCAAGATGTTCTTGTCTTGGGTCATACCTGCATTTGCCAAGTATAGTATTTCATTGGCATTTCTACCTAATGGTATTGAAGCTGGCGCCAGCACCCCAGTTGTTGTAAGGATATTGGCATCACTTGAAAATCCCATGATGTAATTGCTTGTTATAAAGGTAGGGTCTGTAGTTGATTGCGAGGCATTTTCAAAAACAGCAATATTAACAATCACATCATCTCCCGGATAAATCGGGTCTTTGATGGCAGAAAGGTCAAATGTTGTTGAACCTGTGGGTAATCCACCAGCATCACGAAACCTATACACATATAAAGCGGCACTAAAGTTAGCATTGGCAGGCACAATTGCACCTGTTGCCACAAAATAAGTACCATAGCTAGTCAATGTGCTAAACGAAAGAGGTGCAGTAGCTGGAGCATTGCCTGTCATTTTTAACCCGATATTAGCAAGGAATGAACCAGTTGATGGATAGTTATTACCTGTGCCATCATGATGTCTTTCAAAACATAAACTAATGATCATCAGTCTGTTTTTACCCGCAGGAATATTCCAGTTAAAACTTGCAGGTTTCCCACTTGCCCCAGCTCCCGAAGCCGTAACCGAGGTTGAGCCAATTAGGGTTGGGAGTTGAGCTTGAGCAAAATCAGCCAGAGTGAGCATAACCACTGCCAAAACCAATGCAATAAGCCAAGTAAAAGCAGGTGTGCCCTTAATTGCATTCATTGATTCTGTAGAGGTATAATTAGTCTTCATCTTTATCTTCAGCTTTCGCATCCAGTTAATTACAATCCTTGGCTAAACATTTCCACGTAGTACCATTATATAGCTTGATACAAGCAGCAGAAATGTCATAAACCAGCATCCCTTCTACTAAATTTGCCGCTGGGATATCGGCTACACTTTTCACCCTGGTAATCACAAATCCCTTGTTTTTTGATTCAATGGCTACAAAACCATTGGGTACATTACCCGGCCAACCATTGGCAAAACCTGCCATATCAGAAATCCCTGTTTTGGTATAACTGTCTGGTGTGCCAATAAGTGGTAATTTTCCACACAGCGTAATGGTTATGGTTTGTGTTTGGCAAGCTGATGGGCTAGTTCCATTAATACAAGCCTGATAATTGACAACATAAATGCCGCTAGGTACAGTATTAGCCACATTAACGGCACCAGTTGTACTGTTTAAAGTAATACCCGCTGGCCAGGCACCTGATTGAGAAATGGTAACTTGCCCGGCAACCGTGCCAATTATAGGCACTGCGGTATCCAATAAATCATTAATTAATATGCTAGCTGTGGTAAATGCAGTTCCTGTAGACCCCGTATAATTATCCGGATTCAAAACCAATGTATAACAAACAGGGTCCTTCAAATTTTTGTCGATAGAGTTTCCTACACCCTGCCCAAGGTCGCTACCGATGTCTGCTGTGCCAGCTGTATTTACCAACACGGGAACTCCATTTGCATCTACAGCACCATTGATGCTTCCATCTGCCTTAAGTTGAGCAGTGGTTACATTTTCGTCGCCTTCTATTGCATCGGCACAGCCGTCACCATCCGAATCTAAATCTAAATAATCTGGCTTACCGTCGGTATCAGTATCCTTTTCACAGTTTACAATACTAATCTTCCTAACAAAAACATCTCTTCCAGAACTTCCTAAAGTACCTGTTACCGTGGAAATGAATTCGATTGTTACGCTGGTGCCAGTGGGTGTAAAACCAATGCTTTCTCCCTGCACAGCAAAATTGATATCTACGCCAGAAGTTTTGCTATAATAACTCACACCATTTATGGTCACGCTTAAGGTATTGGGATTAGTATTTAATAAACCCAATGCAAAGGCGTCAAATGTAAGCGCATAAGTTTTACCCGGTATAAGGCCATTTACAGTTTGCTTAATGGTGTGAATGCCTGGATTGTCATTAGATGATTCTATCGCGATTCCTGAACTCGCAACCCAACCAGGAGCATTAGTTGTAGTCCTTGTCCAACCTGTAAAACTTACACCTGGCCCATTAAATCCGTTGATAACTTTCTCTACAGGACCGCATTCATTGACGTCCAAAATCCCATCATTATCATCATCTAAATCGCAAAAATCAAAAACACCATCACCATCACTATCTATTAAGCCACAAACGCCAATTGGCTGACCACATAATGCACTATTCAATGTTACCGTAGCCAATCTGGTAACGCAATTACCCCAAGTTATTTTACAAGTGTAAACCCCATCGTTGGCTGCTAAATAAGCCGCAAAATCATAAAAACGGGTGTTAGAAAGTACCGTTCCAGCAGAATTTAGCCATTGATATGTTGCACCGGCATATTCTGGCATTGACAAAGTGTATGGAGAACCAATGCATGGCTGCACATTATTATTCGTAGTTAAAACCCCCACGGTCTTAATTTGAACTGTTGTTGGAAAGTTACCACCACAGGCATCTTTTAAATTCACTTCATAGGTAGTATTTGCAATTAAATTATCTATCTGTAATGTCGAATTTGAAGTATTAATAACCGTGTAAGCAGCACTCGAACCCTGAACCCGATATTGCACGGTATAAGGAGCAACACCAGCTAAATTGAAAAAAGCTGAACCTGTGGTTAAAGGAGTACCAGTTCCACTTTCGCATATAACCCCAGTACTCGAGGTAATAGTTGGACCAGTAGTTGAATTTGTTAAGGTTACCGTGCTACCTGGTATATAATAAGCTGAATTACAGGCAACTACTTTTATCCTAGTGGTATAAGTACCGGCAGGAATATTCGTAAAATTTCCCAGCACATGGGTAGCCACAACAGTACCTGATAAATTTAAAAGTTCAACAGTATTTTCATACGCTCCATTATAGACTTTATTTGAATTCACATTACCACCACCAGAACAAAAGGATACTGCAGTTGAGCTCAAGGATTGCTGTAAGATACCAGGCTCTGTTGCTAAAATAGTTAAGGGATAAAATTTTTCGACTCCGCAACTTTTCACGGAGATACTATACGTCCCTGGGGCCAAATTGGTCCATCCATAATATTGTCCATCAATAAGTGTAGCACTAACGCCAACGTTAGATGGCCCACTTACAATTTTTACCACGGCATTCGCTCTATCTGGTATGTAGCCGGAAAATTGAATAACAGCTTGTATAGTACCGGTAGTTATTAATGGCTGTAAAGGGTCACATCTCCAGTTAGTCAATTGATAAATAGACAATGCTGGCGTGCCACTACTTACCGGACTGCTTACTGGTTTAGTTAATGATTCACCACACTGATCTGTCGCGGTTACGCTGTAAGCACCTAACGGAAGTCCCGTGAAGTTCGCAATACCATTAAAATCAACAACAACTGGGGCTCCTACCTGAACATTAGCAGCATTTTTTATAATTACAGAAACCGGAAATTTCCAATAAAATTGTTCTACAAAACTAGCAGAAATAGACATGGTTTCTGCAGCACCACAACCAGCATTACCGGCAGTAGCTAGAAAATCATTGAACTCAGGATCCAGATTTGGTTGAGATAAATCATGGGTATAGCTCGTGGTTAAACCACAACCATTTGTCGTGGTTATATAATATCTATGACTTGGGGATTCCGTGTAAGTGATTCCATCAGCGGTATAAATCCCACTAAATAAGATGGCCCCAGATGCATTGGTATCCCTAATTTCCATTTTAATTCCCGGACTGGTGTAGTTACTCACAGATACATTAACACCCGTAGTTGCGCCTACCGCATACCAAGCATATATTTCTGCTTTTTTAGGGCTATTTGGTGCACAAATTTTTCGCGACCTCCAATAAAACCTGATGGCCTCTAATGTAGGTGTTAACGTTTTAGTAAAGGTTTTGTAATTGCCACAAGCATCTTTAATCCTTATCTGATAGGTACCAAAGGCAGTGACATTTTTCGTATTATTGGTACTATAAACACTTGAAGCTTCTGGGTATGCAGGGTCGTTTGATAAAACAACTGAATATTGATAGGGCGCTGTTCCACCTGTAACACCTGCCACCGTTAATGTACCGCCTTGTGTAAAACTGGTACATAAATTGGAAACCACAATGTTAGCATCGCTTATGGGCACATAATTTTCTGCGACAATAAGATTTGGTTTATCCGAATAGACAATGGTATTGTTTAGCCCACAAACTATTTTTACTTCATAATCCGTTCCAGCCTGTAAATTGGTAAAAGTATATGGACTAGTAGGATTAACAACAGACTGTAAAATTGAACCTCCCTTAATTAACTGAATAGTGCTATTAGCAGCACTTGTAAATGTCGCCTTAATAGTCCCATTACCCGCACAGGTGTTAGCTGTTGTAGTAATTGTGGTGGTTACGCTTCCAGCTGCACCACACTGGGCTACAACTTTACTTACCGAAAATATCAATAGCAGCAAAATCGCAATACTAAAAACTTTTCTCTTAAAAAAGTTGTGCTCAACTTTAGGGCAGTTCTTAATAGCCACCAGTTCTTTAAATGATGCGTTGTCAGTAGAAAGTGTATAAGGTATAATTTTTTTCATTATGCGTTTTGTTAACCTGTTGTTAACTCATTAGATGGATAGGGATGAAAACCGGTTGATCGTTTATAGCGATCAACCGGTAAATTTGAAAGAACTATTTATTTTCAATCAGTTTTTCTAATCGACTTAGTCTTTCTTCTAGTGACTTGGTTTTTTCTTGAAGTGTTTTGATCTCCTGATCTTTTTGTGTCATCTTGGTGTTCATCTCAATAACATGCAGATACAACTCTTCTAATTTTTCTAATTGTTGAATTGATAGCTGTGTTAAATCAAGCGTATAACCTTTATCTGTTTTCAAGATATCCTTGATTGGCGTAACACCAGGTAAATGTTTATTAGCCTTAACAAAGGCAGCTACCTCTGTTAGTGACTTAAACTTATATTGATCATAGATTTTAGAGAACCCATCAAAATAATAGTCAAACACATAATCGGCATACACACTATTAGTTGTGTAGATTTTGCCAGTTGTTGCAATATCACCTTCAACATGTAATTTCGGAGTTATAGTTACAGCACCAACTGTAAAAGTTGGGATAGTACCACCGCTCGGCAAGCCAATCCCTACGCTTCCGTTTTGATAGATTGCTTCAGTGTTTAAGGTTGCTTTTGCAGTACCGCCTTGTACTTGCCAAGGCTCTACTTTAAGTGGGGTTAGGTCCACTGCAACAGCAGGCACTCCATTTACAGTTGTAATCAAGTTGTTAGTGGTAGCAGTTGGCGTAAAAGTGTTAGTTACAGTAGTAACAGGAACTAATGTCGAAGCACTTACAGTTTTTAATACCCCATTCACATCGGCCACCACGACATTATCTGTAGTTGCGTTACCTGTATACGCTGGCGTATTAATTGCCCTAATTCTGATACTTCCTTTGTTGCCGGCATTTGCATCTCCCAAGCCAATATCCAATCTTTCTGTTGGTTTTGCAGTTGCATCTAGGCCATCAACACCAATTGCCGTGTTTCCATTTTTTAAGACGGTTAGAGCGTTTCTTCTTATAATAGGTGATACGTTAATAGCTGCATTCCCTATTTGAAATAATGCATCGGTAGGCACCCAGTTTGCAAATGCACCATCAGGATTTCCACTAGTAACGGCATTTAAGTAACCAAATACAGCTGAACCTGCTGAACCTACGCTATTGTTATTACCGAAAACAACTGATGATTCGCTGTTTACGATATTATTCCTGCCGAATGCTGCTGCAGACTCGCCGCCAGCATTAATGATATTATAGTTATTAAAGGCGACTGCTCTAGATGACTTAATCGTATTGTAATTATTAAATGCAAAGGAAAGATTTTGAGTTACAATGTTATTTACGCCCATGGAACCCGAAGCATAAGCAGGAACCAGATTTGTAGTTCCTGTAGAAAAAGAATAAATTCCTACAGCAGAAACCCCACTTAATTCATCTGCATGTGGTAAACCAATGCGAACTGCACCTCTTACATCTAATTGCGCAATAGGCTTAGTTGTATTGAAATCGCCAATCCCCACTTTTCCGTTCTGATAAATATTTTGAGTGTTTAATGTCGCTTTAGTTAGCGTATTCTCCAAATTCCAAGGTTCTATGGCTAAGGTAGCCGTCGGAACAGATTTTAACACCCCAGTAGTTGGGTCTGTTACCACCACATTATCTGTGGTAAGTCCCCCTTGCAAACCAGCAACCGCTAATGTATTTGCAGCTGTAGTTGTGATTGTAGTTGGCTTTATTAATGCGCCCCCTAATTGTATATTATTTCCGGTTTTCGTTAAGCCATTATCTGCTGTACTCGCTAAAGCGGTCAAGTCAACCGCGTTAGAAGGAATTCCATTTATTGTTGAGGTTAACTTGTTCGTTGCATCGATTGCTAAAACATTAGTATTGATAATGTTCGCAGTTGGCGCAATGCCATTCACATCACTCGTCAATACATTTCCAGCAGAGCTTAAGGTATGCGTTATGGTTTGCGGAGTAGATGGACCAGCGGGTCCTACAGGACCAGTTGCACCTGGAGCACCAATTGGACCTTGTGTTCCAGTATCTCCTTTAGGGCCGGTTAAGCCGATGGGGCCTTGGGCACCGTCGATACCATTTGTACCAGGCAATCCTTGTATGCCCTGCGCTCCCCTAATATCTGAAGTAGATGAAGTAGTACCGTTTGAATAGGTAAAGGTTACGATACCCGTTGTTGCGTTATAGGCAGTACCGGTAACACTTACTCCGTTAGTACCATTCGTTCCGTTAGTTCCAGGAGCGCCTGGTGCGCCTCTTAAATCAGAAGTGCTTGAGGTAGTTCCGTCAGAGTAGGTAAAAGTAACCACGCCAGTTGTAGTATTGTAAGTAGAGCCAGTTACCGAAGTACCGTTCGTTCCATTCGTACCGTTCGTTCCCGCAGGACCTTGAATGCTACCATTCAACACCCAAGTATCACCTTGTTTGATGTAAGTTTCACCTGTTGTTGTATTGATATAAGTATCACCGTTATTGCCAGGAGTTGTTGCTCCAGGCGCACCAGCTGCACCCGTGGTAGATTTACCATCCACACCATTAGTGCCATTTGTACCATTGGTTCCGTTAGTTCCCGCAGGGCCTTGGATGCTTCCATTCAATACCCAAGTATCACCTTGCTTGATGTAAGTTTCACCAGTTGTGGTATTGATATAGGTATCACCGTTGTTCCCAGGAGTTGTTGCTCCAGGCGCACCAGCTGCACCAGTGGTAGATTTACCATCTACACCATTAGTTCCGTTCGTTCCCGCAGGACCTTGGATGCTACCATTCAATACCCAAGTGTCACCTTGTTTGATGTAAGTTTCACCCGTTGTTGTATTGATATAAGTATCACCGTTATTACCAGGAGTTGTTGCTCCAGGAGCACCTGCTGCACCAGTAGTAGATTTACCATCTAAACCGTCTTTTCCAGCAGGTCCTTGAATGCTCCCTGTTAATACCCAGGTATCACCTTGTTTGATATAGGTTTCTCCAGTAGTGGTATTGATATAAGTATCTCCGTTATTACCAGGAGTTGTTGCCCCAGGAGATCCGGCTGCGCCAGTGGTAGATTTACCATCTATACCGTTTGTACCATCTTTCCCTGCAGGCCCTTGGATGCTTCCATTCAAGACCCAAGTATCACCTTGTTTAATGTAAGTTTCACCCGTTGTTGTATTGATATAGGTATCACCGTTTACACCAGGAGTTGTAGCTCCAGGCGCACCAGCTGCACCAGTAGTAGATTTACCATCCAAACCATTTTTGCCATCTGCCCCTTTTATATTTCCAGTTACTGTCCAAGTTCCATTTACATTCGTGTAAACATCACCAGTAGTAGTATTCACATAAGTATCACCATTATTGCCACCAGTTGGGGTGCCAGTTCCAGTAGTTAATGTTTTACCATCTAAACCATTGGTACCTGCAGGACCTTGAATGCTTCCATTCAACACCCAGGTATCTCCTTGTTTAATGTAGGTTTCCCCTGTTGTCGTATTAATATAGGTATCGCCGTTATTACCAGGAGTTGTCGCCCCAGGAGCTCCGGCTGCGCCAGTGGTAGATTTACCGTCTAAACCGTCTTTTCCAGCAGGACCTTGGATGCTCCCTGTTAATACCCAAGTATCACCTTGTTTAACGTAGGTTTCCCCCGTGGTTGTATTAATATAGGTATCGCCGTTGTTACCAGGAGTTGTTGCCCCAGGTGCACCAGCCGCACCAGTGGTAGATTTACCATCTAAACCATTTTTGCCATCCGCACCTTTTATATTTCCAGTTACTGTCCAAGTTCCATTTACATTCGTGTAAACATCACCAGTAGTAGTATTCACATAAGTATCACCATTATTGCCACCAGTTGGGGTGGTTGTTCCGGTGGTTAATGTTTTACCATCTAAACCATTGGTTCCGTTCGTACCATTAATTCCATCTTTACCTTTTATATTACCAGTAACTGTCCAAGTTCCATTTACATTCGTGTAAACATCACCAGTTGTCGTGTTCACATAGGTATCACCATTGTTGCCACCAGTTGGGGTGGTTGTTCCGGTGGTTAATGTTTTACCATCTAAACCATTGGTTCCGTTTGTACCATTAATTCCATCCTTGCCTTTTATATTACCCGTAACTGTCCAAGTTCCATTTACATTCGTGTAAACATCACCAGTAGTGGTATTCACATAGGTGTCGCCATTGTTGCCAGTACCTGCGCCAGGAGCGCCAGGTGCACCAGTTATAGATTTTCCATCTTTACCATCCTTACCTTTTATATTGCCAGTAACAGACCATACACCATTATTATTGGTGTAAACATCACCTGTTATCGTATTCACATAGGTATCACCATTTTTGCCACCTGTTGGGGTGCTTGTTCCGGTAGTTAATGTTTTGCCATCTACCCCATTTATGCCGTCCTTACCTTTTATATTACCAGTAACTGTCCAAACACCATTCACATTAGTATAAACATCACCAGTAGTGGTGTTCACATAAGTATCACCATTTTTACCTCCTGTTGGAGTGCTTGTTCCGGTGGTTAAAGATTTACCATCAATTCCATTTATACCATCTATACCTTTGTCTCCCTTTAAATTTCCAGTGGTAAATGAAGTGCCATCTGTATAATTAAAAGTATAAGTACCATTGTTATTATTTACAGTTGAGGAAATTCCATTTCCCGAGGTGCCCTTGGTGGCCACCCAACCACTTCCATCCCAATAATAAATCCCATTACCAGTGGGAAGGATTGCTGGATAAGCTGTGGTACCAGAAAAACCGCCAGCCAAAGTTTTGGTATTGTAAACCATCATACCTGCAACAGGCGTACCCGCAGCAGCTAAACTCCAAGTGGTGGTATTTGTTAAACTAACTCTTGGAAACAATAAACCTTTGTTCAAACTTTCCAGTTCAAGCAAGGAGGCCTTATTAATTTCTGTTGGGTTGTCACCAATTTTTACCTGCGCCTGTGCCAATTGGGCAAAAGCCAATAACAAGATAAAGAATGAAAGTTTTTTAGTAGTAGAAGTAATCATATTTAAAGCTTTATTAAATGTAGG